>JAGWVO010000056.1 GCA_018970845.1 Planctomycetota bacterium | reverse complement strand
TGGCCAACGAACCGGTTTTCAAGCTCGCCGACGAGGAACCCGCTCCGGCCAATACGCCATCAGAGGCCGCGCCGGACGGCAGTTCGGGCGTTTTCCAGCTTTCCGACGATTCCTCAAGCGAGTTCGAGGTCGGTTCGTCATCGGAGATCAATGTCGAACCCGAAGCGGAATCCGAAGCCTCATTCAACCTGGCTCCATCGGATGAACTTCCCGGAGGGGATGGATCGGCTTCGTTTGCCATCGAAGCCGGTGACAGTTCCAGCGTTTTCGAACTCGACGGAAGTTCCCAGGTCGATGAAGCCAGCGACAGCGCCTTCGACATCGGCGTCGAGGATTCCTCCTCCCAGGACAGCAGCCTCTCCCTTGAAGATGCCTCCGGCTCGGAAATCATGGCCCTGGACGACTCCGTGGCCGATGTCTCGGGATCGGTCGATGACATCGCCTTGGAGGATGGCTCGGGATCGGAGGTGGTGCCCGTCGAGGAAGAGGGCGACATCAACGCCGGCACGCTGGCAACACCGTCTCGTTCCAGCAAGGCCACCCAGCTGATGATGGGTGGCGAGGACGAGGATCTTGAAATCACCGATGACGGATTTTCGGAGGAGGAAGCCTCGGCGCCGACAGGCGCGATGATCGCCGCGCCCCAGCCTTGGGGAGTGGTTCCCGTTCTTTTCCTTACCCCCGCCGTGCTCGTGATGACCGTGCTTGTTTTCCTTACCTTTGAGATCCTGCTCAGCAGCATCGGCTTCTTCCAGGGAAACAAGGTCTCCACCGTGATCCTCAAGCCGATGATGGACATCCTCGACAAGGATGCCGCCAAGCTTCTCAACTGACCCCCAGGGCCCTCAGTTTCTCCTGCCTGTCGGCCTGGCCGGCCAACTCGGCGGTGTCGCGAGGATCGGGCGGGCGGGTGGAGTCGCCCGGAGTCTCAATTCCATCCATCCTGATGGCTCCAAGGGCCTCCAAGGCCAGGAGCGCGGCACCCCGGCTGGTGGCCTCGGTTTCACGGCAGACGCGGATGGGCCGACCGATGCCCGCGGTGACCATGCGGCGCCAGAAGCCGGATTTCAACAGCCCGCCGCTGGCCATGATCTCACCGCCGGCGATGCCGCCCAGCATGCGCAGCGTGAGTCCGAGCCTGGCCGACACCCCCTCCACCGCGGCGCGGGCGATGTCGGTCGCGTCGGTGGCCAGCGTGAGGCCGGAGATGGTGCCGCGCGCCTGGTCGTTCCAGTTGGGGGCCCGCTCGCCGGCCAGATGGGGAATGAAGGTGAGGCCGTGGGAGCCCGCGGGCCGAGATCCCATGGCGGCGTCGAGCGCCTCGCCCGGCTCCAAACCGCCCAGCCGGCAAGCCCAATCAAAGACATTTCCGCCCTCGGTTAGAGCCGCACCCACCAGGGGCCTGCGGCGGTCGACCCGGTAGTTCCAGGCGCCCATCGGCAATCGGCCGGGGGGAGAATCGGGAACGGCCCGCAAGGCGGAGGTTGTGCCGAGGGTGAGCGCCACGCGGCCGGGACCGGCGACGCCGCTGCCCACATTCGCCGCCGCGCCATCGCCAATCGGCTGGAACCACCGGGCCTTGGCCAGCGCCGGCCAACGGGAAGCCCAGGCGGGCCTGAGCCGGTCGACGGAATCGCCGAAGTCGGCAAGGGGCGCCAACCGGCCGGCATCCAGCCCGAGCCTTTCAAGCCAAGGCTCGTCCCAGCGCAGCGAGCGGCGGTCGAGCAAACCGGTCCATGATGCCGCGGAAAGGCTGATGCGCCGCTCGCCCGTCCATCTCCAGGCGAGCCATTCCCCCACGCAGCAGACATGGTGGCCACGCCAGGCGATTCCCGTGGCCTCCAGCCAGCGCAGTCGCGCAGGATGGTAGCTCGAGTGGATGCGCGTGCCGACGCGGTCGTGGCTGGCGGCCTCGTCGACAAGCCCGCGAAGTTCGCCGGCCCATGGGGCGCAACGCGTGTCGGCGTAGGTGTAAACAGGCGTCAGGGGCTCCCCGCCATCGTTGGCGAGCAGCAGGCTTGAGGCGAAGGTGTCGATGGCGACGGCGGCAAGGCTGCCGGAACGGCCACCCAGCGCCGCAAGGGCATCGTCAATCACGCCCGCCGCGGCGGCTTCCAGTTCAAGCGCGTTGAAATCGTTGCGGCCCGAGGAGTCGGTTCCGGGTGAAAATTGGCGGCGGCACTCCGGGATCGACACCCTGTCGCCGACCGCGTCGTACACAAGGGCCCGGCATGATGATGTGCCGATGTCGACGGCCAACACCCAAGGAACGGGATGGGAGGTCATCGGGGGGCACCGGCGCACAGGTCGAGAACCGCCATGCGCACGGCAAGGCCGTTGGTGACTTGGTCGATGATGGCGCTCTCGGGCCCGTCGGCGACCTCGGGGGTGAGTTCCACGCCCCGGTTGATCGGGCCGGGGGCGAGGATGAGGACGCCCTTGCGGCCACGGGAAAGTCGCTCGCGGGTCATTCCGTACAGGTGAAAATATTCGCGGATGCTCGGGAAGAACGCACCCCTTTGCCTCTCAAACTGGATGCGCAGCACATTGACCACATCGCAGCGCGGCAGCACGGCGTCGAGGTCGTGGGCCACCTCGACGCCCAACTCGGCGATCTGCCCCGGCACCAGCGTCGGCGGGCCGCAGACGATGACCTTGGCGCCGAGCTTGATGAGTCCATGGATGTTGCTCCGGGCCACGCGGCTGTGGGCGATGTCGCCCAGCAGGCAGACAGTGAGGCCATCCACCCTGCCGCGCCTTTGGCGGATCGTGAAGAGATCGAGCAGGCCTTGGGTGGGATGCTCGTGGGCGCCGTCGCCGGCGTTGACGACACCGGCCTTGAGGTGCTGCGACAGCAGGTGGGGAGTTCCCGGCACCGCGTGGCGGACCACCACGAGGTCGATGCCAAAGGCCTCGATGTTGCGCGCCGTGTCGACGAAGCTCTCGCCCTTGGAGACGCTGGAACCGCCGGCGGCGAAGTCGATGACATCGGCGCCAAGGCGGCGGGCCGCGAGGCCGAAGCTCACCCGGGTCCGCGTGGAAGCCTCGAAGAAGAGGTTCACCACGACCCTGCCGGCCAGGCTGGTCTTGCGGGCCGAGGGGTTGCGCGCGGTTTCGAGGTAGGCCTCGGCGCGGTCGAGGATGGTGACGATCTCGCCGCTGGAGAGATCCTCCAGCCCAAGCAGGTTCTTGCGGGTCCATGCCGCCATGGGAAGAGGACTCCTTGACGAAACTAGGCTTTCAATACCGTAGGAATCCCGGGGTTTTCTTCAACCCGCCCGTGGCGCTTGCCGTGCCGCGGGCCGGGATGCGTGGCCCCAGTCAACGACTCGTCTATCATGAGTTTTGAATGCGCAATCTTTTCATGGTCATTTTCATCGGCCTCATGAGGTGATGCCATGCCATCAGCCCGTCGAACCGGTTTCACCCTCATTGAATTGCTTGTTGTCATCGCCATCATCGCTGTCCTGATCGGCCTGTTGGTGCCGGCGGTGCAAAAGGTGCGCGAAGCCGCCAACCGCATGTCGTGTTCCAACAACCTGAAGCAGTTGGGGCTTGCCATGCACAATTACGAATCAACCAACGGCAGGCTTCCGCCGGCCTGCTACACCCCCATCGCCGACTACACCCCGCCCGACCCCGTGGCGCCGCCCGCCAACCAGCCCAACCGAAGCTTGCAAGCACTCCTGCTGCCGTATGTGGAGCAGGAAATGCTTCACAAGCTTTTCGACCAAACGCAGGACTGGCGCCAATCCGGCCAGAACCGCAACGCGGTCAACACGCCCGTGAAAATGCTCAGTTGCCCCTCCGCCCCCGGAGGCGTCCGCACCCGGTCGTTCCAAACAACCGTGGGCGGAGCGGGAACCGTCACGGGAACGGTGACCGATTACGTCACCTGCATCCGTGTGCGCAGCACGGTCAACGCCGCCACGCTGCTGGGAACCATCCCCAACGGATACCAGACATTCCTCCAACCCAATGTGGCGGCTCCCATCTCAGCCATCCTCGACGGCACCAGCAACACGGTGGCCATGGTTGAATGCGCCGGAAATCCGGACCAATACGAGATGGGCAAACTGGCCGGGGCGGGTGCCAATCCAGCCGCCGCGATCTGGGCCGACCACAGGAACGCCTTCGTGTTCGACGGCTGCGACCCCGCGGCGCCGGGAGGCTCCCAGACAACCACCGCGACCCAGCCCACCCGCACCCGGGCCTTCAACTGCACCAACAACTCGGAAGCCTATTCGTTCCATTCCGGAGGCATGAATGTGGTGATGGGCGACGGTTCCTGCCGCTTCCTCAGGGAAAGCATCACCATCGGCCAGTTCGTGGCCCTTTTGACTCGTGACGCCGGCGAGGCTTATTCCCCCGACTGAGCCTACGCCCCACAGAATCCACACATCCATCGAAGCCACCGCCGTCACAACCCCGCAAGGTCGCCATGCGCGCGATTTCCCTACCGCAACCCTGGGCCTCGCTCGCGGTATCAGGCCGGCTGGCCTGGCTGGGAATGGCCAGGCGGACCAGCCACCGGGGGCCCTTGGCCATCCACGCGAGGAAGGCGCCGGGAAATCCGCCCGCGGATGCCCGCTGGCACCTAGGCGGCCCCCTTCCCGTCGGCGCCGTGGTGGGATTGGTCATGCTCGATGACTGCCTGTCCATGGATCTTGTTCCGGGCGGTATGCTGCCAGAAAGCCCCTATCCGATCGAACCAGGTGGCTGGGCCTGGATGATCAGCGGGGCCAGGGAATTGGATCCCATTCCTTGCCGGGGCGGCCGCGGATTGTTTGAAGTATCCATTGGAAATTGAACGATCGGGGGGAACAAAAGATGCACCGCGGATTGCTGATGCTCGCCGGCCTGCTGCTCACCATGGCCGGCGGGATCGCCATGGGTCAGGTTCCGCCGATCGACCCGGCGTTGCTGATGGTGCGACCGGGCGATTCACCCATCATCATCTCGGCGCCGCATGGAGGAACCTTGCCTGTTCCGGGGGTTCCTCCCCGAGAAGGGGTTGGGGTGAAGAAGTTCGCCACGGTTCGCGACGACGGCACCGAGGTGCTGGCTCCCATGTTGGCGGAACGGCTGGAAAAACTCACTGGCAAGAAACCGCACCTGGTGGTGGCGCTGTTCCAGCGCAAGTGTGTTGATGTGAACCGCCCCGCGGGCGACGCCTTCGAGTCGGAGAAGGCCAAGCCTTACTACGAGGCCTACCATGCTGCGCTGGCCAAGGCGCGGGAGACCGTCGCGGCCAAGCATGGACGGGGACTTCTCATCGACATCCATGGGCAAGGCGCCGACAAGGATGCCATTTTCCGGGGAACCAACGGTTTCAAGACCGTGACCCACCTGTTCGAGAGGTCTGGAAAAGGCGCGCTTTTGGGAAAAGGCGGCCTACTGGGAGAACTGGCCAAACGCGAACGCAAGATCATTCCCGCGAATGATTCGGATGACAAGGAAGATCCGCGCTACGGGGGCGGTTTCATCGTTCAAACCTATGGAAGCAAGGGTGGTGGCACCGTCGATGCCGTTCAGCTGGAACTGGGTGCCAAGCTGAGGCGCAACCCGGGCCGGGAACAGTTCACCACCGATCTTGCGGAGTCGCTCGCCACATTCGCAGGGAACCATCTTCCGAAATAATTTCCCCTGAAAGATTGAACCACCGGCATGTCCGCGGGTCTGGCCCACGGGCGTATAATTCGCATCACCCTTGGAGCACACCATGCCCGATGATGCCGCCGGCCGCCTGTTGGCGGCCCTTCCCAAATTGTTGCCCGCCGAGTCGATTTTTCATCCTCGGGAACGGCACCCGATGAATCCGCCGCTGGTCTACACGCTCACACCGGAAAACGGCGCCTTCGTTTTCATTCCCGAAGACCTTCCCCTGGATCAAATCGAGGGCTCGGTGATCGGCTACCTGCGGGACATCTTCCATCCTGTTGGGGTCAACCTGGACCATCTTTCCAACGGACGGACCATCAAGGCGAATCCTGACAGGGCACTCCACGACACCGTCGCGAAAATCAAGAATTTCAAAAGCCACCCAAGGCAGGTTGAATTCGGGATCATGAACGCGATTAGCGACTACCGGACCGCCTTGGGGCCGATGGACGCGGACGCCGACCTTTCCGATGACCCGATCAACCAACGGGTTTCGCGCATGGTGTTCAAGGACGCGCGCAACCGCCTGACGGCGGAGCAGCAGGTCGCGTTTTTCGAGATGATGGGGAAAAGCCAGCGGGTCGCCGTGCTTGGCATAGCCGGTAGCGGCAAAACCGTGCTGGCAAGGGCCCTGGCCCGGGAGTTCGCGGCGCAGGGAAAGCGGGTGCTGCTGCTGTGCCACCACGATGAACTGTCCGTTCTGAACAACGAGGAGTTGGCCCGCCTCGGAGTCGACTGCTACACGCCGCATGCCCTCAGGCGCGTGTTGGGCAGCAAGATGGTGATGCCTGAAAGAAGGTCGCTGCCGGCGGCGGAATGGGCCGAATACCTTGTCAAGGTGATCGACCGGGCCGATTCCTGGGGAATGCCGATCCGCTATGACGCCATGATCGTCGACGAGGGGCAGGATTTCCATTCCTGGGGCGTGCTGCAAAAGCTGATCACGCCGCAGCGGGATGGAACCCGTCCGCTTTATGTTTTTTACGATCCCCGCCAGCGTGAAGGCCCGTCATTGGAAATACCGCAGGACCTCAGGCGCCTCGACCTCCAGATCAACTGCAGGAACACCCTGAAGCTGGCAAGCCACAACTCGGCGATCATCGGAATGGAAATCCGATCAAGGCGGGGCACGCCGGATGGCTACGAGGCGGAGCGCCGGGTGGTGCCGAATTTCAACGACTTGATGAGCGAGGGCTTGAGAACCATCGAGGAGTGGGTGAACAACCACCAGGCGGAACTCAAGCAGATTGCCGTGCTGGTGCACGACCCCCGATCCTTGCCATGGATCGAACTGCCCCAGGCTTTTCAAATTGGTTCGAGGCTTGTCTACCTGGTGACGGATGGGGCGGCATGGCGCGCCGGCAAGGGAATTTTCCTGGGCAAGATCAACGACTTTCGGGGCTTGGAAGCTGATTTCGTGATCCTCATCCTGCCAAAGTCGCCGCGCACGGCCCGGCATTATGTCGGCGCCAGTCGGGCGCGGATCAGGCTCAAGGAACTCCAGATGAAGGTATGAGAGGCCGGGTCTGGCCTCATGCATCAGCCACCCGTCATCGGCCCTTGGCGCCCGCGGGAGGCGGCAACGCCCCGATCACCTGATTGATTCCCGCCAATGCGCCCGGTTGGGATGCCGGCGCCGGAGGCTTGGGCGCCGGAGCGGGAGGCTTGGGCGGTTGCCCCTGGGCCGGCGGAACCGGCTGGGGTGGCGCGGCCTGAACCGGCAAAGCCAGTTGCGCCCGCGGATTGTGGTCACCCTTGGTGACCGAGACCACCGGCCCATTGACCACGGCTCCGGAATCCAGGACGGCCCTGACCTGATAATCTCCCAGCCTCAACCCGTCGCCGACCCCGAAATAGTATTCGCCCTTGCCGTTGCTGGCGGTGGTGGCCACCACCGCCCCGGTGGCCGCATCCACCAACTGGATGGTGGCGCGGGCAACGCCCGTCTCGCCCTTGCCGAGTTTCCCGTCCCCGTTGCGATCGCCAAACGCCACTCCGGTGATTTCGGGCCGGAAGAAAAAGACCTGCCGCTGGAGGTTCGTGGTTGTCGTGTTGGCCGCGATGATCTCGGCCAGCGAGGTGTTTTCCAGAACCTGCAGGTCCTTGCCCTTGAACTGGTTTTGGTACCAGAACCTGTCGGCATCCCGAATACGGGTGAACTGGTCCGCGATGATCGCCCGGGCGGTGGCGCCGACGCTTCCTCCCGCCACATGCCTTTCGGCCAGAACCCCCACCCAGAGGTCGATTTTGTCCACGGATCCGTAGAGTTGGCGCAGCTTGGACTGAAGCGCCGCATCCGTGGTGATTTGGCTGAAATCCGTCAGCCGGGGCAGGCCGTAGGCAACCCGGGTGGCGTTGTAGTCGGCCAGGCCGTGGTCGCGCCCGCGCTGGATGTTGAGGCTGGCGAGGTCGAGACCTCCCTGCCCCGGCGCGCCGAACAGGAAGTTGCGCAACTGGTCGACCACCTTCAGGTCCACCTCCTGGGAGGGATCGGACGCCAGGTACTTGAGCACCGGGTCGATCCCCAGGTTCTTGACGATTGAAGGATTGAAAAATGCCTGGGCCAGCGAGACGGGATCGGCCACCTTGTTCCCGTTGTTGTCGAGGAACTCGATGTCCGGCCCGACGATGCTGTGGCCGAAACGGAACCCGGCGGTGGCGAATTCATTGCTGATGGAGGGATTCACCCCCGGCTTGTATCCGGCATACGGCTTGAGCGGGTTTTGGCCCAACAGCGCCGGCAGCCATTCCTTGTAGGTGATCACCTGCACCTCGGCGATCACCCGGGCCCGCGCCCCCTGGTAAAGTTGCTCGTCGGTGAAGCCAGGATTGGCGTTGGCAAGGCGGATGGCCCACCGGTTGTGCTCGCGCACGAACAGGGTCTGGAGGCTGGTGAGTTCGGGATTCTCCCCGACACGGACATCCCCCGCGAGGAAGTTGCCCTGGGAATCGGTCGGCAGCAGGTTGCCGGCACTCGTCTTGAGGAGGCCCCCTTGCATGGTCCGCAGGGATCCCGCCGTGGCGGCGTCCGACCCATAGATCATCGACCCGTCGAGCCAGGCGGTGATGGAATTCACCTGCTGCCGCGGCGAGTTGGCGCCCGTGGCGGCGTCGAAGGTTGACCTCTTCATCGGAATCACTTGGGTGCCTGTGGCGGCGGGGTCAAACGACGGGTCGCCCGAGGGCACGGGAATGGGAAGCGATTCTGTGGTTCCGGTCTGGGTGAGGTCGAGGTCGTGGTCGATGAATTGGCCCCAGGCGTACACCATCGCGCTCATGAGTCGGTCGCTGACGGTCGATTGGCCCTGCTGGTCGGCCACGGAGTTGCTGATCTCGCGGGCGCCCGGCCTGTCGGCGCCCGCCGGGGAGGAAACACCATCGGCATAGGCCGCCGGGGCGACGCGAATGTAGTCGGTTCCAGCCTGCCCCCAAGACGGGTTGGCCAGGTTGTTGCCGCTTCCGTCAATCGACCTCCACTCGGGCCCGACAATGGCGGGCACGGCCCGTTCCTCGAGGGTGTCGAGCGCCAGGCGAACCCGCCGGCGGCCCACCGCGGGCCTTTCAGCTTGAAACCAGTGAACCGGAAGGGAAAAGAACCGACGCATGGCCGTTCCCCGAATGAAGAAGTGACGGGACGGAAATTCCGACCCACGGCAACCTTAGGTCGATTTGAAAAACCTGTCAAACGCTCAATTGATTTGTCCGGTTATCGGTTCGGCTTTCGCTTGGAGCCTGCCGTTGAGCATGAGGCCCAGCCATGAGTCGCGGACAAGGAACCTGTATGAAACCAAAAGCGGAAGCGCCGTCAGCAGGCAGACGATGAGGAATTTCAGGGCGGCGGGAACCGGCCAATCGCACAAAAGGGCCTGCAGGGCGAGGACGATGGGAAGATGCGCCAGGTAAAGCCAGTAGGAGGCGTCCGAGAGGTAGCGGACAACGGGGCTTTCGAAATTCAGCCGGGCATGAAACAGGCCCATCAGGCCGAAGACCATCAGCCAGGTGAACCCGACTTGAAGCGCCAGGTTGAGGAAATGGTTTTCCAAGGTGGAGAACACCGCGGGCAGCAGGAGGAGCAACGCCACGGGCAGCAGGAGCCACCACAACCGTTCCAGCCACCAGCCCTTGTTGGCCCTGAGGTAATACCGGGTGCCCAGCCAGAAGAACGCGCCGTAGTAGACGAGCATGTGGGGACGGGGCAGCCAGCCCATGGAAGTGTCCGGGCCGACCATGGTCTCCCGACGGCCGGCCAGCAGTTGGTAGCCCATGCACGACTGCGCCCCGGCCGAGACAGCGACCGCGAGCATGAACGACAACGCCAACGGAAACCGAACGAACCCGATGATGGCGGCCAGCGGATATGCCAGCGCGTAGATCGCCACCATCCAGGCAAGGAACCAAAGAAACCACAGGTGTCCGAAGGTGGCGTCATCGAACAGCTTCACCTTTCCATACAGAGTTTCCACCTGGAACTGTTCCGATGACATCCATCGGTAGTAGGAGGAAAGCCACTCCGGAACCGGCTTGGGAACCAGGGAGGTTTCGGGCTTGGTGGATTCGATGGACGGCCGCGCGAACATCGAGCGAATCCCGTCCCCCAACAGTCGGGCGCCAAGGAATGTCCTGACATCCTGCCGGCCTTTCTGGATGGCGGCCCAGTCGATCTCGGACTTGCCCATGGAAAACCGGTAGACCAACCTCGTGATGTTCTCGTCGGCGAAGGTGGCGGCCATTGGATTGATTCCCGCGGAGTTGACCCGGGAGGAATCGGCACCCTTGGAGACCAACAGTTTCACCAATTCAGCGCGGCCGGCCAACGCGGCCGCGTGAAGCGGCGTGTTTCCGTCGGGAGTGGCGCCGTTGGGATCAGCGCCCCGTTCGAGCAGCAGGCGGGCCGCCTCGTCGTTGCCCGTCATCACGGCCCAGCCGAGGGGACGCATCTTGAGCCGGGCCTCGGGTTGTTCGATGTCGGCACCGGCATCCAGGAGCGGCGCGATGCGTTCATTCTCCTTGCGAACCACGGCGCCGGTGAGCGGCGTGCCGGGATGGCGCATGTTCCATCCCATGGCCCAATCGCCCACCTTGACATTGAGCTGGACGATCGTGGCCAGGCCCAGCAGGCAAGGCACAAGGATACGCGAGGCCCGGTTGCCAAGCATGGCCCAAAGGCCCCTGCGCGAGACCAGCAGAGCGGTGAAATAACCGCTCACAAGGAAGAACAACTGCATGCGGAAGCCATGCACGGCGGAGAAAAACCAATAGAAGAAATCGGCATGGCGCGAATCGACCACCAGCCATGGCTTTCCGGAATAGGCCAGCGCGGCATGAAGCCCGATTCCCAAGAGCATGGCGAAGGCGCGGAGCGCGTCGATGTCATGCCGCCTGTCGGCCTTCAGGCGCGGCAGCAGGACAGTGGGTTCCATGGCCTGCTCCCGGTGGGTCGTCCAATCCAGTACCCGGAAGGCACGGGCGGGGTTTCACAACCCGGCCTTCAGCGGATGATGGCCGAGATGTCGGCGAGATAAACCTGCCTGCCGCCCTCATGCGGCGAGTCGAACGCCACCTTGGCGCCGTCGCGGCTGGCGCAGGGATGGTTGTCGCACCGCCATTCGCCCCGGTAGGCGGGCGGTGAACGGAAGTGGCCGATGGGAACCTTGCGCGCCGAGGGAATGTGGTACAGGTACGGATGCTGAAGGGCATCCTTGTCGGGGTAGGTGTCGTTGAGCACCCACTGGTTGCCAGTGCCTGGAACATAGGTGTTGTGGCCGTTCTGCGTCATCACATCCTTGCCGACCACCTCGACGGAGTCGGAACGATCCTTGTACAGATAAAACCGGTCGCCATGGGAGGGATGCCAGGCCCACGCGAACACATGGTTGTCGTCGCGCCAGACAAAATGCGAGGTTCCACCGTAAGGATCCATCACATGGAGGCCCGTGCCATCGGTGTTCATGGTGAAGGCGCGGGTGCGGAAGGCAGCCTTGTCGCCGGGAGTGCGCCAGCGATGCAGGAAAAAGAGCCTTGTGCCCGAGGGGTTGCACAACAGGTGGTTGAACCAGTGCTTCGAGTTGACGCGGAAGGCGGAATCGGGACGGCCGGTGAACTCGATTTTGGCGGCCTGGGCAAAGGAGAAGACGAGTCGGCTTTGGCCGGTGGCCATGTCAAGGCGCCAGATGCCGGCATCGTCGGGAGCCAGGACATCCTTGGCCGGGTCGGGCACGCCGGCGTAGCCGTAGCCGGGACGCGTGTCGTTGAGCCGGCGGAAGTCGGGGGCGAAACCGGTCTTCCCGTCGGGCGACAGGCAGTAGAAGGGATGTGGCAGGGTCCGTTTCCGTCCTGATTTCACATCGAGGATGTGGCAGACGAAGCGGCCGTCCTGCCTGTCGTTCCAGGCGACCTCGGAATCGGTTCCGGGAACCCACTGGAGCATGCAGCCTTGCTGCCAGTTCCAGGCGAGGGAACCGCCGAGATCGATCCACCTGTCGTTGTCGGAAGTGTCGGCCATGCCAACCCGGATGGAGTCTTCCGCCGTGGGGGACCGCCCCTCGAAGGCGACCTCGTTGGCCAGCACAAGACGGTTGCCCGGATCGAACAGCAACTTGTCGTAGTAGCCGCGCCAGTGAAACTTCGGGCCGCGCGTGATGGCGCGGACGGGCGGCGGCGCATCGGCGGCGGAGGCGACGCCGGCGCACCCGGCGGCCAAGGCGACATGGAAGGCGCGACGGTTCATGGCTGGCCCATCCTGTTGATGCCGGGGAATCATCCCACCGTCACGAGAGGGGCGCCCAATACGGCTGGAAGCGGTTCGATGCCAAGGCCCGGAGCGACGCTCGAACGCATCCGGCCATTCTCGCGCCGCGGCGCGCCCGTGGCGGTGGAGACGGTGACATAACTGTTGAAATCGGTGGAGCTGAACAGCAGTTCGGGCGGGGTGCTGTGGGCCAGGTGGCTGATGGCGGCGGTGACAATGTCGCCTCCCCAGGAATCCTCGATGGTCATCGCCACGCCCAGGCTCGCGCAGAGGTCGCGCGCCTGGCGGGCCTTCGTGATCCCTCCAAGCTTGCTGATCTTGATGTTGACGATATCCATGGCCCGGTCGGCGTGTCCCCGCAGCAGCACATCCACCGAGTCGATGTTCTCGTCGAGCACGAACGGCTGGTCGCAATGCCGGCGAACCGTGAGGCATTCCTCGTAGGTGCGGCACGGCTGTTCGACATAGACATCGAGGTCGCGGATGGCGCGCGCGACCCGGAGCGCGTCGTGCATGAGCCAGCCGGTGTTGGCGTCGGCGACCAGGACATCGCCCGGTTGGAGGCAGGCCCTGACGGCCCTGATCCGCTCGATGTCGGTCTCGGCGTGGCCGCCCACCTTGAGCTGGAACTTGGTGTAACCCTCGGCGCGGTAGCCGGCCACCTTGGCGGCCATGCGCTCGGGTGATTCCTGGGATATGGCCCGGTAGAGGGCGTAGTCATCGCCGTACCGGCCGCCGAGCAGCACGGCGACAGGCAGGCCGGCGGCCTTGCCAAGGATGTCCCAGCAGGCCATGTCGATGGCCGACTTCACATACGGATGGCCCTGCAGGGCGGCGTCCATGCGTCGGTTCAGCCGGGCAAGCTGGGTGGGATCCTCGCCCAGCAGGTGGGGCCCCAGTTCCGCGATTCCGGCGCGCGCGCCGGCGGCATAGGCGGGCAGGTAGAACGGGCCCAGCGGGCAAACCTCGCCCCAGCCGGTGATCCCCGCGTCGGTGTCGACGCGCACGATGGTGCTGTCGAACACGGTGACCGACTTGCCGCCCGACCACTTGTAATCCCCCTCGACAAGGGGCAGGTCGACCTTGTGGGCGCGGATGGAAACGATCTTCACGGCCAATCTCCCGGGCGGCGGCTGATGCCGCCCGGGAGATTCTAGGGGAAGCGCGCGGGGGCGATCAGGCCTCGATGTGGCGCATCACGGCGATGGCGCAGTCGTCGGCGGGCCGGGCGCTGGTGTCGATGACGACCTCGGCGTTCTCGGGAGCCTCGTAGGGGCTGTCGATGCCGGTGAAGTTCTTCAGCTCGCCACGGCGCGCCTTGGCGTAGAGGCCCTTCACATCCCGGCGCTCGCACTCCTCCAGCGGCGTGCTGACATGCACCTCGACGAACTCCCCCGGCTGAAACAGGCTGCGCGCCGCGCGGCGCTCGGACCGGTAGGGCGAGATGAAGCTCACGATGACGATGAGGCCGGCGTCCACCATGAGCCTGGCGACCTCGGCGACGCGCCTGAGGTTCTCGACCCGGTCGGCCTCGCTGAAGCCGAGGTCACGGTTGAGGCCGTGGCGGATGTTGTC
>JAGWVO010000557.1 GCA_018970845.1 Planctomycetota bacterium | reverse complement strand
CGCCCTCATCGAACTCGACGGCCAGCTTCAATTGGTCTGCCCCTCGGCCGGATCCACCATCGCCTACGAGCCCCGCACGGGCAAGGAGATCTGGCGCGTCAAGCATGGCGGCATGAACGCCTCCTCGATTCCGCAGGTTGCCGGCGGACTGGTGTTCCTCGGGTCGGGTGATGGCGGCTGGGCCCTCGGGGCGGTGCGCCTTGGGCGTTCCGGCAAGCTCGATGACAGCGCCGTGGCCTGGAAGACCGCGCGGGGCGCCACGCAGTACAACTCGATCATCGCCAAGGGCGATCTCCTCTTCACCGCCAGCGAAAAGGGGTTCGCGTCGTGCCTTGAGGCGGCGACGGGGGTCACGGTTTGGCAGGAGAGGCTCGGGAACAAGTTTCATGCCTCGCCTGTCCTCGGCAAGGCTGGCCTTTATCTCTTCGATGACCAGGGCAAGGGCTATGTGATCTCCGCCGACCGCAAGTACAAGGTGGTTGGCACAGGCCAGTTGCCCGACGGTTGCATGGCCTCCCCCGCGGTGGTGGGCGACACGCTCTTGGTGCGCACCAAGACCACGCTTTACGCCCTGGGCAAGAAATGACCCCGCAGGCTGGGAGAGCCGATGGATTCGTCTGAGAAGGGAATGCCCCGGGCCTGGCTGGAAGCCGGGATCGAGGCGGGCAGGCTGGCCGGCGCCGTGCTCATGCGCTGGAGGTCGCGCTTTTCCATTCGCGAGAAGGGCCTCAACGACCTCGTGACCGATGCCGACCTCGAGTCGCAGCGCACCATCGTGGAGTTCCTGTCATCGAGGTTTCCCGGGCACGCCTTCCTTGGGGAGGAGGGCGGAACGGAGGAGAAGGACCCCGGCCCGCACGCGCCGCCCACCTGGATCATCGACCCCGTCGATGGCACCAGCAACTACGCCCACGACTTTCCCTTTTACTGCGTCAGCATCGGCCTGCAGGTGGCCGGTGAACTGGTGCTCGGAGTCGTTTACGATCCGGTGCGCGACGAGATGTTCAGCGCCTCGGCGGGTCAGGGGGCCTTCCTCAACGGCAGGCGGATCCGCGTGACGCCCACCGACCGCCTCGACCGTTCGATGGTCACCACCGGTTTCCCGTACGACTGCAAGGAGAAGGAGTTCCTTTTCGACTGGTGGCGGCACTTTTCCGTCGCCGCTAGGGCCCTGAGGCGCACGGGTTCCACGGCTCTTCACCTGGCTTATGTGGCGTGTGGCAGGGCCGACATGTTCTACGCCTTCGACAGCCACGCCTGGGATGTCGCCGCCGGGGCGGTTCTGGTTCGCGAGGCCGGTGGAGGCGTCAGCAACATCACGGGGTCGCGCGCCCGTTTCAACCCGTTCCAGGCCGATTCATTCGCCTCCAACGCCGCGCTTCATGCCCAGGTGGGCGAGTTGTTCCGAAGGGGACCGGGCCTGCCCGGCGCCAACCGGGGCGCGTGAGCGCGCTCAGTCGCCGATCGTGGTGATCCCCTCGTCGGCCGATGGCTGGATGAACGGCACCTCGAGCGCCCCGCAGGTTTCCCGCATCATCTCGATGGCGATCAGCGCCCTCTTGAGCCTGAGTTCCTCGTACTCGACCAGGAGTTCCACCGACTGGCCCAGCAGAAGCCCGTCGAGGAAGGTCATCGGCTGCCTCGTGACGCGGTTGAAAATGAGCCTCGCCTCGACGATGGCGGCCCTGTCGGCCTGGATGCGCCGTTCGGTTTCCCTGAAGTTGAGGTAGGTGACGCGGGCCTCGAGGTTGGTCAGGTTGCGGGTGGTGGTTTCCGTGAGCGTCGCCCTTTCGGCGAGCGCCGTCGCCCGGGCCACCCGGTCGGTCTTGGGGCCGCCGAAGTTCGACGGCATTTCCAGGTTGATCGCGCCCGGCCGGTATTCGCCACCGCGCTCGGGGGTCGGCACGGGCGGCGCGTTGTTCCCCGCGAAGGAAGCGAACGAATTGTTGATGAGCCGGAAGGGCAGCGAGCGCCTTTGGGCCTCGAGTTCCAGGGCCGCGATTTCCCGGCCCTCGCGCGCCAACCGCCGTTCCCCCCTGTTTTCGCCCATCAGCGACTCGAAATCCTGGAGCGAACATCTCAGGTCGGGCTTGGGGATCGTCGAATCGGCGGGATCGGGCAGGAAGCCGATCGCGGTTTTCCCGCCCATCTCCTCGAGCAGGAGGAACCGCGCCTTGAGCCTTCCCACCACGGCGACGGCGAGGTTGTTGCGCGTCTTGGCCTTGGCCATGCGCAGCCTCGTG
>JAGWVO010000556.1 GCA_018970845.1 Planctomycetota bacterium | reverse complement strand
GTTTTGCACAAAGAAAATCCCCGTTTTGTTTTTCTGGACCGATGTTCACGAGGACTACCACTCGCCCTCCGACACACCGGACAAGATCAACTACGAGGGAATGGAGAAAATCGTAGGATTCGTTGAAAAGGCCGCTAGAAAAGTCTCCACCACGACTGATCCCATGGCGTTTGTCGAAATATCTCCGCCACCCCGCCAACGCTCCGGGGCTGGCGGCCCGCGACTGGGTATCCAACCTGGCTATGGATCGGATGAACCCGGTGTGCTAGTGGAAAGAGTCATCGCGGGCGAGGCGGGTGCGAAGGCTGGGCTCAAGGACGGAGACAGGATCATTGAGATTGCCAAGAAGCCAGTCAAGGACATTGAGGAATACATGACCATCATGGCGGCGCAGAAAAAAGGCAGTTCCCTGCCAATCACTGTCATGAGAGGAAAAAACCGAGTGAATCTTGAGGCCAAACTCGATTGAGTTCCCCTTCGCTTTTGGCCCTTCAAACCCATTTTCGTCCGCGGCGATTGCTTGTCATCAAGCCCAGTGCCTTGGGCGACATATGCCATTCGCTGCCTGTCTTGGAATTCCTTGGCGCGCGATTTCCCGATGCGTCAATCGATTGGGTGGCCAACAAGGCTTTTTGCCCGTTGCTCCGTGGGCATCCGTCCCTCTCGGATGTCATCGAGTTTGACCGTGGCGCTTCGGGCTCCTGGAATGTGACGCTTGCCTGGATGAAGCTAATCAAAAGGCTGAGGTCTGTCCGGTACGACATCGTGATTGACATGCAAGGGTTGTTGCGAAGTGCCGTCATGGCCACGTCGACTGGTTGCCGGGTTAGGATCGGGCCAGGTGATGGAAGGGAAGGATCGACATTATTTTATACCCATTTAACGCCAAGGCTTTCCGTGCCGACCCATGCGGTTGAAAGAAACTGGGCATTTGCCAGGATGCTTGGTTCGGGCGATGTCCCGTGCCGAGGCAGGTTGAATCCATCGGAAGCCGCCATAACCGAGGCGAGTGCTTTGCTTGCAGGCCGTTCACCTCCCTTCTGGGTCCTTGCTCCTGGGGCAAGGTGGGTGACCAAGCGCTGGCCAGTGGCCCATTTTTTTGAAATCGGCAAAAGATTGCTCGAGAACCATGGCGGCACCGTTGTCATTGTTGGCGCGGCAGATGAAACGGAAATCACTGGGAAACTTGCGGATTATTTTAGTACTTCTTGCCTCGATTTGGGGGGTAAAACAGGATTGAATGGCTTGGCTGGCCTCCTGCACCATGCGGATCTCGTTGTCGGAAATGACAGCGGGCCGTTGCACCTCGCCTGCGCGCTTGGAAAGGTCGTGGCATCTCCCTACTTATGCACGAGGATTGACCTGACCGGTCCATATGGGCAGTTTCAACGGGCGGTCTCTTCACCGGTTTCCTGCCAAGGCAGTCTTTTCAGGAAGTGTCCAACCAAACAGGAATGCATGGCGGCGCTGGAACCCGGAATATTGTGGGATGCCATTTGCCGATCATTCCAAGGGTCACCGCCATGGATTCATCGTTGCCCTTGATTCTTGCCAGCGGAAGCGCGGGAAGACGCTGGTTGATGGATCAGGCCGGACTTCCATTCTCAATAAAGGTTTCATCTGTCAGGGAACCAGAATCGGGATTCACTCATCCGGCGTCCATGGTCAATTCAATTGCGTGGCTCAAGGCTCGCGCTGTCGCGGCGGAAACGGAATCAGGAAGGATCATCGCGGCTGATACGATCGCATGGATTGATGGAAAGCCATTGCTAAAGCCCACGGACAGAATGAACGCGCGGGACATGATGAATGCCCTTCAGGGCCGCATTCATGAATTATGGACAGGTGTTGTGATCTGGGATAAGCCTCAAAATCATCAATATTCATGGCAAGAATGCTCACTTGTGCGGATTCGACCGATGAATGGCAAAAAGATCGAAGAGTACCTCGAAACAAGAATATGGGAGGGATGTTCGGGAAGTTATGCCATTGACGGGGAGGGGGACCCTGTCGTGCAGGTGGTCAGGGGGAGCGTTTCCAATATTGTCGGCCTGCCAATGGAGTCATTGACTCAAGTCCTGAATTGGTTGTCACAAAAGAAACTCGCGCATGCAAGAAATGAGCAGGCGGAAATACCAAGCCTAATGTGACGGGCAGGGATGAAGTCGTGGAAAGCGCCCTTGCATCCAAGATTGGCCCCTTGCTGCTTCGATTCGCTTTGGCTTTGCCTTGCATAGGTGATGGATATCAGAA
>JAGWVO010000555.1 GCA_018970845.1 Planctomycetota bacterium | reverse complement strand
CACGCCCATGCCACCCATGGCAAGGCCAGCGCGCAGGCACTGGCAGGAACGCGGGCGGCTCCATCGGAAACCCCAAAGAGGCCGTAGGACAGCATGACCAACCAGTACAAGAGCGGCGGTTTGTCCAGATAGGGTTCGCCAAACAGTTTCGGTGACAGCCAATTTCCGCTTTCCAGCATTTCGAGCGGAATCAGCGCGTAGCGCGCCTCGGTTGGTTCCAGCAGCGGCATACCGACGCCAGAAAAGGCGATCAGGATGGTGGCGACGGCAAGGCCGGCAAGCCATCCGCGTTCGATTTGGCTGATGGGCGGATTCATTCCAGACCGGGGCGTGGTGCCATGGGCCAAGACGGGATGCGGCAATCCGCCCCGAGGAGGCCTGAAGTTGTTGTCGGGGAATCCTTGCCAAGGGTAAAGTGTCGGCTGATCACCAGCAGGTGGTGAAATTCGCCCGGCAAGCGGAAAACTTCCTGCGATCCTCGTTGTTTTTTCCCAACCTTGGAGTTCGCCATGAGCCCTTGTTTGATGATTTCCGTGATGTTTGCACTTTGCTCCCCGGAGCAGACTTGGAATTTCAAGACGCAGGAGATCGATACGGGGTTGGGAGTCGGCTACGCGGTCCTGGCGGTCGACCTGAACAACGACGGCGCCAAGGATTTGGTTGTGGCCGACAAGCAAAAAATATTGGCGTACTACCATCCGGATTGGAAACGAAAGGTGCTGCTGGAAGGTGGAACGGCACCCGACAATGTCTGCATTGCCGCGCGCGACATCGATGGCGACGGCAAGGTCGATCTTGCATTGGGAGCAGGCTGGAAACCGTTCGACACCAAGGGGGGGGGAACCCTGCAGTGGCTTCGGCAACCTGAAAGGCAGGACTCACCATGGACGGTCCATCCGATTTCCAGCGAACCAACGGTGCACCGCATGCGTTTCGCCAAGGTGGGGAAAAACGGCGAGGAGGAGTTGGTCGTCATACCTTTGATGGGGCGTGACAGCAGCGCCAAGGCCAACTGGATGGATGGCAGCCCGCTGAGGGTGTTGGCGTATTCGGTGCCGGGCAATCCAGCCAAGGATCCTTGGCCGGTGCGCGTGCTCAATCAGGACCTTCATGTGGCGCACAACTTCGACCTCGTGGCAAGGGAAGGCGGCCATGATCTTGTCATCGCCAGCTATGAGGGAGTCAGCCTGCTCTCCCGGGGCAAGGCCGGAGATTGGCGACGAGAACTGCTTCATCAGGCGAATCAGGAGAACGCCAAGGGCAATCGGGGTGCCAGCGAGGTCCGTCGTGGCACTTTGGCCAATGGCGAACCAATATTCGCGACGGTGGAACCCTGGCACGGCGGAGAACTTGTTGTCTACCGGCGGGATAACGGCGCTTGGAAACGCCGAGTGCTCGATAACCGCCTCAAGTGGGGGCACGCCATCGCCTGCGTCGACCTTGATGGTGATGGAACCGATGAGATTGTCTTCGGCATTCGCGACAACCTCTCAACCCAGGCGGGTGAAAAATGCGGTGTCCGGATTTTCAGTTGGGATGCGAAGGCGTCGGAGTGGAAAAGGCATCTTCTCGACGAAGGTGGCGTGGCCGTCGAGGATTTGCTGGCCGCCGACCTTGACAAGGATGGCAGCCCCGACTTGGTGGCTGTGGGACGGGCCACGGGGAATGTCCGGATTTACTGGAACAAAAGGTGATGGTTTGGGTTGATTGGGGCGAATAGATGGCTTGGATCTGTTTGCTTCATTGTGACTGATGAGGCAAACATTCTGGAGTTGCGTTTCAGACCTGAACCTTTTTGCGCCGATACCAGACTCGTGGGTTGACGATGCCCCTTGCGCATGCTGCCGGGGCAACACGGGAGAGGATGCGGGCCATGAAGGATCATCTGATGCGCGGCCTGGAGGCCCTTTTTGCGCTGATGGAGTCTCGCAAAAAACGCAAAAACTTGCCTCTAGTCATTGAAGGACTGGAGGACAGGGTGACCCCGGCATTTGACATGACGATCGGTGCCGGGGCCAATGCCGGAGTCAATGTCGCGCGAGTTGGAAATGTCACAACTGTCACGGCCAATGCAACGGGTGCCCTTGTCAGTGTGAACTTTTTGGCGGCCGAGTTCGCCGCTGGAAACGATGTGATCATCGACAACGGCAATGGCACCGCCACTCCTGCGGAAGTTGGCGCGATCGTCTGGACGGCGCCCTTGGCCCTCGGTGCCATTCCATCCAGCGGCTTGGGACGAACCCTGACGATCCGTCA
>JAGWVO010000055.1 GCA_018970845.1 Planctomycetota bacterium | reverse complement strand
CCAGAACAGTGACGGCTTGCCCAACAACATTTATCTGATTCCCCAGGCCATCGGTGAAAAGAAGGCCAACCCGTTCATGGGCGACAAGGTCGGCCTGACCGGTTCTTTCGCGCGGTCGACAGCGCCGTTCATGCCCGGAGGTGATGGCGAGTTGCTGCGGGACATGAGGCTGGCGGTGAGCGCCGAGCGCCTTGCGGAGAGGAAAGTCCTCCTTGCCGCCGTCGATCAGGCCAACCGCCTGCTCGACGAGTCCGGCGCCGATGGAACCCGCGAGCGCGCCCTCCGGGTGCTGACGGGAACGGTGGCCGACGCCTTCGACCTGAAACTGGAACCGGCCGGCCTGATGGAACGCTACGACACCTCGGGACTGGTTTCCGATGCCGCGATCGGCACCAAGTGGAACAACCACCTGTTTTACAAGGAGCATGTCAGGTCGTTGGGCAAACTCATGCTGATGGCGCGCCGGTTGGTCGAACGCGGCGCGGGATTCGTCGCCGTGAACACGGCGTTCGTGTGGGACAACCACAGCGATGTCAACAACGCTCCCATGACGGAGGCGATGCCATGGCTCGCACCCGTGCTCGACAAGGCGCTTTCGGCCCTCTTGGACGACCTTGAATCCAGGGGGCTTTCGAACAAGGTGCTGGTCGCCGTCTGTGGCGAGATGGGGCGCACCCCAAGGGTGAACGCGAAGGGAGGCCGCGACCACTGGGGCGGCTTGGGGCCGCTGCTTCTGAGCGGCGGGCCGGTGAAGTCGGGTGGCATCCTCGGTTCCAGCGCCCGCGATGGCGGCACCCCCTCGTCGGATCCGGTCACCATTCCGGCCCTCTTGGGCACCGTGTTCAACCATCTGTGGGATATTCCCAAGTTGCGCCTTCGCGCCGATTTGGGCCGGGACCTGTCTCGCGTCGCCGGATACGAGCCGATCCCCAACCTGGGTTGATCGGGTGGAATCCCTTTCCGCTGGAACAGTCGCGCTGCTCGCCTTCCTCTTCTTCGTCGCGGCGGCCCTTTACTCCTCGGTGGGACATGCGGGCGCATCGGCTTACCTGGCCGCGATGATCCTCCTGGGCGTGCCGCAAGGCGTCATGAAGCCCACGGCGTTCGCCCTCAACATCCTGGTGGCGTCGCTGGTTGGCTGGCGCTTCGCCCGGGCGGGTTATTTCCGTTGGCGGTTGTTCTGGCCGGCCGCTCTGGCTTCCGTTCCGGCCACCTTCGCGGCGACCTTGCTGCCGGCATCCACGGTGTCGTTCAAGCTGGCGCTGGCCTTGGCGCTTCTTCTGGGTGCGGGGCGACTGGCCATGGCCGGGGATGAATTGGCGCCCCTGATGAGGCTGTCATTTTCAGCTCCCGCGGCCATGGCCGCGGGAGGAATCATCGGCCTGCTGTCGGGATTGACAGGGACGGGGGGCGGAATTTTCCTCTCACCCATTTATTTGTTGCTGGGCTGGGCGCCCATGCGTGAAGTCGCGGCGACTTCGGCGTTCTTCATCCTCGCCAACTCGCTTGCTGGGTTGGCGGGCACGCTGTCATCCAGCCAGCCTCCGCCGGCGATCATGCTTGCCTGGTTGCCATCGGTGGCCTTGGGAGGGTGGGTCGGCTCGTCCTTGGGTCTCGGCCGGGTGGCCCCTGTCGTTCTCAGGAGGCTTCTGGCCGCGGTCATGCTCGTGGCGTGCCTCAAGCTTGTTTCCGGCTGAGAGCCATCAGAGCCAGGCGCCGAACCTCGCGATATACCAGCGCTTCACGAGTTGTACCGAGAAAATGTATCCGGCCAGGATCAGTCCAAGGATCGGGAAATAGCTCAAGGGAAGCGGCACCAGTCCGATCATGGCTCCCAGGGCGCTTCCCGGGATCAGCAAGCCTGTCGCCATCACCCCGATGGTGAGCCCTGTTAAGGCGGGCGAGGCCATGCTGTCGATGCCGGGACGACGCGAGGTGCGGATCATGTGGATGATGAGTGTCTGGGAGAGAAGTCCCTCGACGAACCAGCCTGTCTGGAACAACGCCGCCGCCCCGGGTTGCCCCATTGGCGCGAGGAAGGCCAGAAGGGCGCAGAAGGTGATGATGTCGAACACCGAACTGACGGGGCCGATGACCAGCATGAAACGGCCGAGGTCGGCGATGCGCCACGGGCGCGGACGGGCCAGGAATTCCTCATCGTTGCGATCGAAAGGAATGCCGATCTGGGAGATATCGTAAAGAAGGTTCTGCACCAAAAGGTGGATGGGAAGCATCGGCAGGAAAGGAAGCCAAATTCCGGCCGCCAGCACGCTGAGCATGTTTCCAAAGTTGGAACTGGCCGCCATCTTGATGTACTTGACCGTGTTGCCGAAGGTTTCCCGCCCCAGCGTCACTCCCTCCTTGAGCACCATGAGGCTCTTTTCCAGGAGGATGATGTCGGCCGATTCGCGGGCGATATCCACGGCTGAATCAACCGAGACGCCGACATCCGCCTCGCGCAGGGCCGGGGCGTCATTCACGCCGTCGCCCAGGTAGCCGACCGTGTGCCCGCGCCTCCTCAGGGCCGCGACGACGCGGGCCTTTTGGGCGGGAGCCATTTTCGCGAAGAGCGTCGTGCTCGAGGCGGCCCTTTCCAAGGTCTTTTCGTCCATCGCCTCGACATCGGATCCCAAAAGCGTGGGAGGATCGGCGATTCCAACATCACGGCAGACCTTCCTGGCCAACACATCGTTGTCGCCGGTGATGACCTTCACCATCACTCCCAGGCTGCCGAGTGCCGCCAATGCGGGAGCGGCTGAATCCTTGGGCGGATCAAGGAAGGCAACCAGTCCAACCAAGGTGAGGTCTTTTTCATCCGAGACACCGTAAGGTCCGCCGGAATGGTTGAGTTCCGGAGTCACCGCCACGGCGATCACCCTGAGCCCATCCTCGGACAGTTCATCCTTGAGCCTTCCAACCTTGGCGCGGACGGATTCGGTGAGCGGCGCCTCGTTTTCACCGTCGAGCACCAAAGCGCAGCACGACAGCACTTCCTCAACGGCACCCTTGCAGATCAGCAGGTCCATGCCCGTTTGCCTGTCCCGCACGACCACCGACATGCGCCGCCGCTGGAAATCGAAAGGAATCTCATCCTCCTTTTCATAGCGGTTGGCCATGGCCTCCAGCGATTCACGCTCCCGGTGTTCAAGAACGGCCCTGTCGAGCAGGCTTTTGAGGCCCGTCTGGAAATGGCTGTTGAGGTAGGCCTGCTTGAGGACCTGCGGGCTTTCGGATCCGTTGATCGACAGGTGCTTGATCAGAACCACCCTGTCCTGGGTCAGTGTGCCGGTCTTGTCCGTGCAAAGGATGTCCATTCCGCCAAGGTTCTGGATGGCCGGCAGGTACTTCACGACCACCTTCCTGGCGGACATGGCCACGGCGCCCCGGGCGAGGTTCGCCGTCACGATCACGGGCAGCATTTCGGGGGTGAGGCCCACGGCCACGGAAACACCGAACAGAAGGGCCTGGAACCAGTCGCCCTTGGTGAGGCCGTTGATGATGAAAATCACAGGCACCATGACCAGCATGAAGCGGACCAGCAGCAGGCTTGAGGCGTTCACTCCGCGGTCGAAGGCCGTTTCCCCGCGCCTGGCGGAGATGCCGCCGGCGATCGATCCCATGTGGGTCGCCTTGCCGGTGCGCAAGACGAGGGCATGGCCCGACCCGCTGATGACGGCGCTGCCCATGAACCCAAGCCAGGGGATCTCAAGAGGATTGGCTCCCCCGCGCGCTGATTGGAGCGGCACGGCCGGAACCATGACCTTTTCAGCCGGCATCGATTCACCGGTGAGGCTGGCCTGGTTCACCTGGAGATCCTTGGCGGACAGCATGACCACATCCGCCGGGACAAGGTCTCCCGCCGCCAGGGCCACCACATCCCCCGGAACAAGCATCCTGATGGGAACCTCGCCCGGTTGGCATCCGGGGCGCAGAACTGTCGCGGTGGTGTGCACCATCCGCTTGAGCCTCGACGCCGCCCTGCCGCTTTGGAATTCCTGTGTGAAGCGGATTCCGCCGCTGATGGCGATCATCGAGAGGATGATGGCGACGACGGCCATGTCGCCCGAAATCAATCCGATGGCCGCCAAGGCCATCAGCAGGTGGTTGAAGGGCGTGTTGAAGGCCATCGCGAGTTGCCTGGGCCATGGCAAGTCGCGGTCGTCTCCCAACTCGTTGTGGCCGCAGATCGCAAGCCTCGAGGCGGACTCCGGGGCGCTGATGCCCTCCGGGCCGCTGTTCAAGGCATGAAACAGGGTGGCCGCGTCCGCGGGAAGGTTAACGCTGGCGGGATTCCACATGGGCAAGCCTTCCGGGAACCGTTTCCTTGACCGCGACTCCGGATTGCCCAAGGGCCGCCATTCGCTTGGCCAAATTCATGATCCGGTTGGCGGCTTCGGCGATGGGAATGCCGCGGGCGTGGATATTGGATATAAGGTTTCGATCGGCATCGGTCTGTCCCGTTTTGGGCCGAAACGCCATGTAGGCGGAAAGGCTTTCCGCCGTGGCCAAGCCCGGCCTTTCGCCGATGAGCAGGATGAGGACGCGCGGGCCGAGGATCTCCCCCAATTCGTTCATGACGCCCACCCGGCATTGCCTGATGAACATCGGCGTTGCCCAGGACCAACCATCGGCGGATGCGGACGCGGCCAGTTCGGGAAGCAGCCTGGGGACCTGGGTTGCCACCGCCCGGGAGGAAAGCCCGTCACCCACGGCCACCAGCAGGTCGGCGCCGGCGCGGGTGCGTTCCATCACCACGCCTCGAGCCGTGGCCGACAATCGCCTACCTTCACCTGGCCTGGCGATATAGCGGACTCGGTCACGCGCCTCTGTCGCCACCTCATACAAGCCAAGCGTCGCGGCCAGCGCGCCGAGGTCGCGGGCGAAATCCAGTTCTTCCATCACGGCGTCGCGCGCCACGGCATGGTCGGCGCGAAGCTTGAGCCAATCACGGGTGAGGTACGCGGGCCCCGCCCTTCCGACCATCAGCCGGGCGGGTGTCCGTTCCAGCGCGCGGCGAAAGGCGTCGGGAATTTCAGCAATATCCCGCTCGGATGTCATGGTCCTGAATCCTCACGGGCGATCTCGGCTTCCGTGTTTCGTATCTCGAGAAGCCTGCCGGAGTCGGCGGAGCCGATCCGGGGCGGGCCTTTGAATGTTCGTGATGCCACGATCCACCAGCATGCCATGAGCAACCCGCCAAGGCCGGCCAACGCCACCAAGGCCTGGTCGTTGGGAGGTTGCACGCCGATGGCCACCAGGCCGGCGCAACCCGCGGCGGAGATGATGGCTGCCGGCTTGAACCAGACGCCAAGGTCGAAGGGACCCGTGTTGGTCCATTCGCGGCCAAGGGCCCGTGCCGCGAGGATCAGTGGCACGACATACGACAGGTAAAGGAGGATGGTGCAAATCGAGGCGATCGTCGCGTAGATCGGGGCCCAGATCGTGAAGAGCGCCGAAATCGCCGCCACGGACCATATGCAGGCGACCGGCGCCCTCGAGTGATGGGAAACCCGCGCCAGAATCGACGACCAGGGCAGTCCGCCATCACGCGCGAAGGCCCAGGCCATGCGACTGGCCGCCGTCACGGTCGCCAATCCGCACAGGTATTGGGCCACCACGGCGGCCCAGCCAATCGCCAACGACGCCGGCCGGCCTGCGGCCAATTCCAACGCGCGCATGAACGCGCCCTCTCCCGCCCCGGCGACCTCGCGCGGATTCTCGATGGAAGCCGCGACAATCGAAAGCATGATCCATCCGGCGATCCCGGACACCACCACCGACCTCACCATGGCCTTGGGAACCTCGCGGGCGGCGTCGATCGTTTCCTCCGACGCGTGCGCCGAGGCGTCGAATCCGGTGATGGTGTAGGCGGGAAGCAGGACGGCCATGAGCGCCAGCCAGGGAACCGACTCCGATGCCGGCCAGACAGGCGCGTCGGCGGGCAGGCCCGACATGTTCGACCAGGTGAAGACCCGTTCAATGGAAAGCGAAGGCGCCCAAGCCGCGACAATGATCACGATGGCGGCCGAAACACCGACAATCCACCATCCGCTGAAATCGACAAGCACCCGGGTGGCCCTGATTCCCATGTGGTTGATCGCGGCCTGCGACAGGGTGATTGCCGCGACGATGGCGGCCTGAATGAGCGGGTGCTCGGCCTGCGATCCCGCCAGGGTTCCGGCGAAGCGAACCGTGCCGACATTGATGGCCGCCAGCACGGTGACAAGGCCGGCGAGGTTCAACCAGCCGACAAGGTATCCCCAGAATCGGCCGCCCAGGATGGCGGCCCAGTGGTAAAGCCCTCCCGCCGTGGGGAAGGCGGATGCCACCTGCCCCATGGCCATGGCCACGCACAGTGAAACAAGCGTCCATGCCGGCCAGATGAACCCGGCCGCGGCGCCACCCACCGCGCCATAGCCCACATGGAATGAGGTGATGCCCCCCGCGAGGATGCAGATGATGGAAAGGGAAAGGGCGTAGTTGGAAAAGCCGCCGAGGATCCGCCTCAGTTCCTGGGCGTAGCCCATGGCGTGAAGTCGGCCGAGGTCGTCGGATGGGTTGCCGGAGTTCATGACCCATTCTCGCCCAGGACGAGGCCCTTGGCCATGGGCTTTCGCCGCGCGCCCGCCGTTGGTCACCGCGTGCGGTGGCCTACCCCGGGAGCAACTTGCCGGCCTGGGCCAACAGGCCGCGGCGGCCCGATTCGATCAGGCAGCCGTCGCGGAAAAGGCCGCGCCCTTCCAGCCACGCGTGGAACTCCGGCGCCGGCGACAAGCCAAACATCCGCCTGGCCAGGGCCGCGTCATGATGGCTGGTGGATTGGTAGTTGAGCATCACATCGTCTCCGCAGGGAACTCCCATCACGAAGTTCACGCCGGCGGAGGCGAGAAGCAGAAGCAGGTTGTCAAGCGAGTTCTGGTCGGCCCTGGCATGGTTGGTGTGGCAGATATCGATCCCCATCGGCAAGCCGAGAAGTTTTCCCACGCAGTGGTCCTCCAAGCCCGCCCGGATGATCTGCCGCTCGTCGGCCAGGTATTCCGGGCCGATGAATCCCACGACGGAATTGACAAGGAAAGGATCGAGCGCACCGGCCAGCGCCTGCGCCCGCGCCTCAAGGGTGAGTTGGTCGACGCCATGATGGGCGCCGGCTGAAAGCGCGCTCCCCTGGCCCGTCTCGAAGTAGGTGCATTGGGCACCTTTCCAGGCGACATCGCGGGTGGCGCGCGCCTCGAGCACGCGCTCGCGTCCTTCCCGCAAAAGCGCCATGTTGATGCCGAAACTGGAGTTGGCGGCTTGGGTGCCCGCGACCGACTGGAACAGCAGGTCGATGGGGGCGCCCTTTTCGAGCGCCGCCAGTTGGGTCGTGACATGGGACAGGCAGCAATGCTGCGTGGGTATCTCCAGTCCGTTGATCAGTTTCTCGAGCCCGATCAAAATCTCCCCGGTTCGATCCGTGTCATCCGTCGCCGGATTGACGCCGATCACGGCGTCTCCGGATCCCAACATGAGCCCATCGAGCGTGGAGGCGAGGATTCCGCCAAGGTCGTCGGATGGGTGGTTGGGCTGGATGCGGACTCCCATCACGCCCGGTTCGCCCATCGTGTTCCGGCACCGCGTGACCACGCGAACCTTCGAGGCCACGAACGCCAGTTCCTTGTTGGCCATCAGCTTCACCACGCCGGCGACCATCTCTGGTGTCAGTCCCGGTCGCGCGCTCGATATTTCCGCGGGCCCCGTCGAGTCGTCGAGCAGCCATTCACGGAGTTCGCCGACCGTGGTCGATCGCATGGGTGCGAAAACCCCGGGGTCGATCCTGTTGGCAAACAGGGCCGACAATTCATCCGTCGAAGGGTCGATCACCGGATCGTCAACGAACCGCGACAAAGGGATGTCCGCCAACACCATCTTGGCCGCCACCCGCTCGGATTCGCTGGATGCGGCGATGCCAGCCAACTCATCACCGGACTTTTCCTCTCCCGCCTTGGCGAGGACTTCCCGCAGGTCGCGGAAGACATGCCTTGTGGAACGCAGGGTGCAGGCGAGTTCCATGGTGCCCGCCCGTCAACCGGCCGGTTCGTGCAGGACAACGGCGGGATGCATGGTGTAGAGCCGATACCCCTGCCCATGCGGCACGAAAATGGCGGAAGATTTGTTTTCCGCCGGCGGGAACAACGGCTTTCCCAACTTGGTCCATCGGATCAGGTCGTCCGAGACCGCCAGGCATGAACACCATTTCCTTGGCGCGGGTTCCGATGTGTTGGTGCCATGGTAACTGGCGTAATAGCGCCCCTGATGCCGGATGATTTGGTTCATGGCGATCATGTCGTGGTCGTGGCTGTCAGGCCCGGGAACCATCACAGGCTTGTCGGAATGGTTCTTCCATAGCTTGAGGTCGGTGGAGGTGGCGAGCCACACGCCCTTGTCCATCCGCTCGTAAAAGAGGCACCAGCGATCCGAATCCTTCAGCAGCACGGGTGTGCCGAACGGGCCGTCGGGCATGGGCTCGCCGGTGGTGAGCCTCACATCCAGCGTGCCGTGGCGTCTCCACGCGACCCCGTCGGTTGATTCCAGAAGTTGAGCCCTGTCTTGTTCGCCCTCGGCGACCATCAGGAGTCGCTGGCCGTCGGCCACCACCATGACATCCTCAACCCAATGGTCGCGGACGATGGGGTTGGCCGGGTGGCGGTTCCAGTGGAGGCCGTCGCGGGAGGTGGCCAATCCGAGCATCCTGCGGCCGGTCTTGGTGCCGTCATAGCCGGTGTACCAGAGCCTCCAACCTTCGCCATCCTTGAGAATCCAACCGCGCTCGCGTATCGCGGCGTCCCATGAGCCGGGCTTGGCCGGGCCAAACACCGGCTGGTTGCCAAACTGTCGAAACCTGGTCAACGAGGGGGGGAAGTCATCGGCCTTGGCAGGCGAGGTCGTGCCCGCGAAGGCGAGCGACAGGGTCGCGAGAGCGCTTCGGCGATCGGGTGCCGGCATGTCAGAAGTCGCCGCCACCGGAATCTCCACCTCCGAAATCCCCGCCTCCGAAGTCGCCCCCGCCAAAATCTCCCGATGAACTGCTGCCGTCCGAGAAATCCCCCGAACCGGCCTCGTCGCCGCCCGAGCCCCAGCCGGCGTTGGAGCCACCCCACCCGCTCCCCCAGGCGTTGTTCGAGCCGAAGAACGAGTTGTACATCCACATGCCCGCCGCGGCGCCGAACATTCCTCCCAAAAGGCTCGAGAAGAAACCACCGCCGCCGCCGCCCATGGCGGGGCTCATTGAAGGGCCGGCCATGGCGCCGCGGAACAGGCCGACGACGAGCCAAACCAGCATCAAGCCCGCAAGGCCAAGGCAGACATAGCCAAGGATGCCGTTGTCGTTCTCGCCGCCCAGGTGGGCAGGGGCCCCCGCGCGGCCCCGCTCCAGCGGCAGGGTGGTGGCGATCAGGCTCACCGCGCCGGCAAGCGCCTCATCGAGGAGCTTTTTGCGATCGACCTCGTTGTTGTTTTTCTTGGCCTCGCCGAGCGACTTGATAAGCCGTTCGCGCAATTCGCCGGCCGAAGCGTTCGAGTACCCGGCGTTGGTGACGGCCTTGTCGGCCTTCACCATCACCTTGCCGGGTTCCCAGTTGATGAGAACGACCAGTCCCCGTTCGCCCCTGAGGTGATCGCTGGCCCAGCCTTCCCAAACGCCTTGCACCTTGGTTTTGTCGCCCTTGGCCGCCTCGAGGGCCTTGGACTGGCTTTCGGGCAGTTCCCTGTAGGTTTGGATATGCACTTCCCGGTTGACGGACGCCTGCAGGCGCGCCAGCTTGGCTTTCGCCTCCTCACGCGCCCCTTCCGAGAACAGCCCGGCGTTGTCCTCGATGATGAGGCGCACGGGGGAGGCGGCGCCGGCGGGTGCGCACAGGGCCGCAAGGGCCACCAATCCAAAAGCCGCTGAAGCAAACGGGTTCATGGCGATTCCCTCATGGCGAAACCGATCCAACGACGGGTCCACACAGGAATCATACGATCTTGGAGAAGGGAATGTGCGCTCCAGCGTCCCTATCCACTCAACAAATCGGGGAAAAGTGATGAATCGGCTGCCAAGCGTCGCGGCATGGATTTTGGTGGTTTTTTCGCTGCGGGCCCAGGAGGCCAGCGTCAAGCCTGGAATCAACGACCCATTCCGCAAGCCCGATGTGAAGGCTTTCGTGGAGCGATTCGAGGGTGAAAGCCGTGAAATCTTCGAGAAGCGGGTGGCGATCGCCAAGGCTTGCCAGATCAAGCCCGGCATGATCGTCGCCGACATTGGCGCCGGCACCGGCCTGTTCACCCGGATGTTTGCCAGGGAGGTGGGGCCCAAGGGACGGGTTCTGGCTGTCGATATCTCCCGGGAATTCCTGGAGCACATCGAGAAAACGGCCAAGGATCAGGAGTTGGCGAACATCAAGACCGTGCTGGGAGCCGATGCCTCCCCCCGCTTGCCGGAAAACTCGGTCGATCTTGCGTTCATTTGCGACACCTACCACCACTTCGAGTACCCCAGGAGCATGCTCAAGGAGATCCGCGCCGCGATCAGGCCGGGTGGCAGGATGGTGCTGATCGACTTCATCCGGGTGCCCGGAACCAGCCGCGCCTGGATCCTCGACCATGTGCGCGCCGGCCAGGATGTGGTGGAGGCCGAGTTGGCCTCGTCTGGCTTCAGGAAAGTGTCTGAGACGAAGGGAGTGCTCAAGGAGAACTACATCGTGGTGTTTGAGAAGGCCGAAAAGTGAGTTTCGGCGCGCCGCGGGGATACGGGCTTTCCACGGGCGTCTACCTAGTGGTGGCGTCGATGGTCGGCGCCGGAATCCTCACGAGTTCTGGCTACACCTTGCGCGAGACTGGCAACCCGTGGTCGCTGCTGGGGCTGTGGGGGTTGGGCGGGGTCATGGCCCTTGCCGGCGCCATGACGGTGGCCGAGATGGCGTCGATGCTGCCCCATGTGGGCGGTGATTATCTTTTCGCCCGCGAGGCGTTTGGACGCGGCGCCGGGGTTGTTGTGGGCTGGGCCACCTTCGTGCTGGGATTCGCTGCGCCGACGGCGGTGATTGCCCGCTTGGCTTCAAGCTACCTTCTGGGTGGCTTGGCCGGCGATTGGCAACCGTTCGCGGAACCCGCCATGGCCGTATTCCTCATCGGTTCATGCGCGGCGGCCCATGCCCTGGGCCGAGGCGAATCCGCGGGGGCGCAGGCGTGGACGACCGTGGCCAAGCTCGTCATCCTCTCCGCGTTGGTGATCATCGGCTTCGCGGCGGGAAACGGCGATTGGGACCATTTTCGCCGGGGTGGCTGGCCTCCCGCCGGCGAATGGCCGGTGCTCGCGGGATCGCTGGTGTATGTGGGATACGCCTACGCGGGATGGAATGCCGCGGCTTACCTTGCCGGCGAATTGAAGGATCCGCCCCGCATGGTTCCAAGGGCCCTCGTGGTTGGGTGCCTTTTGGTGACTCTGTTGTACCTGGCGCTTAATTGCCTCTACATTTATGCCGTTGATCCCGCATCCTTTGCCACCTTGCCGATGGAGGATGTCGGCCGGGTGGCGGAATTGGCCATGACTTCGCTTTTGGGGCCCGGAGTCGGCCGCGGCGTGTCGGTGGTGCTGGGCATCGGGCTGGTCGCCTCGGTGAGCGCCTACCTCATGTCAGGCTCCAGGGTGCTTGCCGCCATGGCCGCCGACGGCGCGTTCATTTCCTCCGCCGCCCGGTGGCATGAGACTCGGGGAACTCCCGTATTCGCCGTCATGTGGCTGGGAATCACCGCCGGGTTGCTCGCCTGTTCGGGATCATTCCTGCAGTTGCTCGACTACACCTCAACCGGTCTCACGGCGGTTTCGGCAATCGTGGTCGCGGCGATCTTCCCCCTTCGGGCGCGCCTGTCCCATGCCGGGTTCCGCTTGCCGTTGTTCCCGTTGCCGCCCCTGTTGGTTCTGGCCCTTTCAGCTTGGACGATCGCGGCTGTGCTCCTGCAACCAGAGAAGCGGATTCCAGCCATCCTTAGCCTGGGAACCATCGCCATGGGGATTCCGATGGCGGGTTGGCTGGGCAGGTGCAATACACAATGGACAGGACTAAAAAACGAATAACGAACGCTTTTTAGCCCTGCTTGGTTTCCGCCTCGGCCGCCGTCATGAGTGCCATGCGCAGTTGGGCAGCAATGTCGGATATCGCCCCGGGAGAGTGCGGGATGAAGATGGCCTTGGTCGCCGAGGTGGCACCCAGGTCCTTGAGTGTGTCAAAGTATTGGGTCATCAACACAAGATTCATCACATCCTGAGCCGACGATCCGGGAATGGATTTTTGGAATTCATCCACCGAGTCCCTCAAACCTTCCACGATTGCCTTGCGTTGGTCAGCGATGCCTTTGCCTTGCAGTGCCTTGCTTTGAGCCTCGGCCTCGGCCGATTTCACCTTGAGGATCCTTTCTGCTTCACCCTTTTCAGAGGCGGCCACTCGCAACCGTTGTGCCGCATTGATCTCGTTCATCGCCTCCTTCACTTTCGGATCGGGCTCGATGTCCACGACCAGGGCCTTCACGATCGTGTAGCCGAAATCATCCATCACATGAGACAGCTCATTCTTCACCGCGTCGGCTATCTCGTCTTTTTTCTCGAACACATCGTCGAGCTTCACTTGGGGTACCCGCGCGCGAACGACATCGAAGACATAGCTATTGATCTGCATTTCGGAGTTGGCGAGTTTGTAATGCGCCTCGTAAACCTTGCCAGGGAGCACATGGAACTGCACAGCCACGACAACATGGACAAAGACATTGTCTTGCGTCTTGGTCTCCACCTTGACATTGAGTTGCCGGACCCGCAGATCCATCCGCGCAGCGACTGTGTCCACGATCGGAATCTTGAAATTCAGTCCAGGCCCCATGATGCAATGATATTTTCCGAACCGCTCAATAATGGCGGATGTCTGTTGCTTCACGACAACGGTGCAAGAAAAGACCATGGAAACGACAATAACGAAACCGATTATCGTCAATAGCGGAATTATGTTGTCCATGTTGTTATTCCTGTGAGCGCTGCCGAACCATATGGAACACATGATATAATCATTCTGATTTCATCAACAGCTTCGGCCGTGGCCTTTTTTTCTTTCGCGATTACGGTTTATCGGGCGCCAATTGTCGGGATGTTAATTCCCTGATTGTCTTACCTTCCCGGCGACATCCACTCCGCGGGCGGGGCCGTACGGGCCCATGGCGTCGGGGGTGTTGGCGCGGCCGAGCATCGAGTGATCGATCTTTCCGGTGAGTTCCTTGTAGACATGTCCGACATTGTCGGGAATCTTCGAGGCGTCCTTGCCGGTCCATTCCTTGTACCAGGGCATGCCGATCGTCTCGGTGATCTCGGCGAGGGTTTTCTTGTCCTCAATGCCCTTCTTAACAGCGGCGCGCATGTCAACGAAATAGCGCTGCTGCTTGTCGAGCAGGTCTTTCGTGGTCACCTTGCCATGCCCGGGGGCGATCATCGCCACATCGAGATCCTTCATGCGGTCGAGCACCTTGATCCACGAGGCCGAGTTGCTGTGTCCCATGAAGTTGAAGGCGCCGTTGACGCAGGCGTCGCCCGTGCAAAGCAGCTTGTGCTTGGGCAGGTAGGCGACGGCGTCGCCGGGGGTGTGGGCATGGCCGAAGTAGAGGAACTCGACGCGCTGGACGCCGTCGTCGATGACATGCTTCTCGTCGAAGGGGATGTCCACGGTCTTGAGCTTGTTGTTGGCGATGTCCTTGCGGTCGCGCGCCGCCTCGGCCCATTGCTTGGGGCCGTTCATCTCAAGCAATCGGGAGCAGTTGACATGGCCGATGACCTTGGCGCCCGCCTTGGCCCACACCGTGTTGCCGTAGGCATGGTCTCCATGGTGGTGGGTGTCGAAGACATAGCGGATCGGCTTGTCGGTCGTTTTCTTGATGGCGGCGATCACATCCTCGGCTTCCTTGGGGAAGTTGGCGTCAATGACGACGACGAATTCCTTGAAGACCACCCAGGTGTTGTTGCAACCGCCGAAGGGAACCGACGGGTCGGTGGCGCTGATGGACGAGTAGCGGAAGAAAACGCCCGGGGCGATCTCCCTGACATCGTTGAACTTCATCTCGGGAACGGCGGCGTCGCGGGCCGCCCAAGCCGCCATCAGGCAGCAGGCCACCGCCGCCATGCCGAT
>JAGWVO010000554.1 GCA_018970845.1 Planctomycetota bacterium | reverse complement strand
TGGCTGGCAACAGGCGTCTGGCCAACCGACACGACAGCTCTGGAAAACGGTCGGAAGGATGTGATCGGCTACCTGGCGGGATTGTCCACGGAACCCCTTGCTCCTCCGATCGCCCAGATTGTTCGCGTCGCTCCCGCTGAGGCGGAGACGTTGCCCGCATTCATGCGGGCCTATTTCGCATGGCTGTCTTCGGATCTTCTCGTGGCCAAAGTCGGGGGCATGGAGATCAACCTGCTGCAGGACAATTTCTTCGATCACCTTTGGTTCCTCTGGTACCTCTGGTGGTTGTGCCTTATTTACTTTGGGTGGTCCATGTCCCTTAATTCACCGGGAAAGGGAACCGGTTGGAATCCCGGCCATCTGCCAGCGGGCTTGTTTGTCGCCTTCACCCTGACCTGTGCCGCGCAGGCCTTCATGAACCTCGATTATTACCCGCGAACACTGCTGATGCGAATCGGCCCCGACCTGTCATCCGGCATCATTCCCAAACCGCATGTGTTTTTCTATTACTCAATCTTCTTCTTTTTCGGATGCTGGTACCACCGGTTGAACGACACCACCTGCCTCTTGGGGCGGCACTGGCTTGTGACGCTGCCTGTCGCCTCGCTGTTTTTCTTTCCTTCGACTTTTTTCCTGGGTGGCTTGCTCATTCCCAATGCCATTGCGCAGGCGATGTTCACATGGTGCATGGTTCTTGGCGCCATCGGGCTGGCCCACCGGATCTTCCGCCCGGCCAACGGGTACTTCCGATACGGAGCGGACGCGTCCTATTGGTTGTACTTGACCCATGTTCCCGTGGTGATTTGCTGCCAGTGGCTTTTTTATTACCTGCGTTTGCCCGCAACCGCCAAAGCCATTCTGGTGCTTGGCATCTCGTTGCCGCTGTTGCTGGCCAGTTATCAACTGATGGTTCGCCACACGATCATCGGCCGAATCCTCAACGGCAAGAATCCCGCCCGAAGCTGAAATCATTGCCTTCAGTCCATCAATTTGAATCGACCTTTTCGCCCGCGAGGAACCCGCCGCGCCTTTTCCGTCGGCGAAATGGGGCGGTTCTCCTTGTGTTCCCGTTTCCCTTCGTTTGGCTATCAGGTGGAAAATCCGAACGCTTTGAATATCAAAACGAATGGGAATCGGCTCCGGTGTGCCACAAACTCATGTCCGTTTCTTCATGCACTGGAATGCGATGAGTCAAAACCAACCACTCCACCAACCGGACCTGGAAACCGCATTCTTCAGCCCGACCCGTTTTTGCCTTGGCCGTGTCAACTGGCACAAACTCGCCTTCTTGTTGCTGATGCATTTGGGCGCCTTGGCCGCCCTGTTCCAATTCAGTTGGAGCGGCGTGGCCCTCATGGTTGTTCTTTATTGTTTTACCGGATGCATCGGGATCACCCTTGGTTATCACCGCATGATGTCGCACAGGGGGTTCACCCTTCATCCCGTGGCGCGATTCGTCTCGCATTTTGCAGGAGCATTGGCGTTGCAGGGCCCGCCGTTTTTCTGGGCTCTCGTGCACCGGGTGCATCATGCCCGGTCCGATCGGCCCGGGGACCCCCATTCCCCGCTGCATGGCACATGGTGGTCGCATGTCCTGTGGTTGGTCTGCCGGCGCGATCCCGCCATGGTCCGCGTGCTTGAGCAACGATACATCCCCGACATCCTGAAGGAACCAGTCGGACAGTTTTTTCAAAGAACCTACCTGCTTTGGAATGTCGGGCTGGTCTTGGCTCTTTACCATCTGGGCGGGTTCCCTTGGCTGCTGTGGGGCGTTTGCCTCAGGGTCGTCCTGGTCTGGCACTTGACTTGGCTCATCAATTCGGCGAGCCACATCTGGGGTTACCGGAATTACCAGACGGCCGATGGCTCACGGAATCTTTGGTGGGTGGCCCTGTTCACATTCGGCGAAGGCTGGCACAACAACCACCATGCCCAGCCGGCCTCGGCTTATCATGGACATCGTTGGTGGGAAATCGATCCTACCGGCTGGGTTGTTTCGGCGTTTCGATTGGGCAGGCTCGCCAGCCGGGTGCGCATGCCGAAAAAGCCCGGCCAACGCCATCCGGACATGCCGAGGGGCGCCCTCGCCTGAACAACAATCGGCAGTTGTTTGCCCAAGTCCATGGTTTTCCAGGCGCCGGTTCAACACCCTGCTCGAGCGCCCTTTCAATCCTTGATTTTCACCCGGGGAAGCGGCAGGTCCTCGATTTGGACGCTTCTTGGCTTGGGTAACGCGCCTGGGGGAACCGGGGCGTGTTCGATTTCCAG
>JAGWVO010000054.1 GCA_018970845.1 Planctomycetota bacterium | reverse complement strand
CCCTGGGCCACCTGCTTCAAGAGGGCCAGCGATTCCTCGACCGAAAGCCACGAGTCGCGGTTGAGCCGGGCGTCGAGGGTTTCCCCGTGGAGGAACTCCATGGCCATGAACGGGACATTGTTGGTGAGGCCGACCTCGAAGATCGTGACGATGTGCTCGTCGGAAAGCGACGCCGCCAGCCTGGCCTCCTGCCGGAACCTTTCCACATAGGATTCGTCAGCGAGTTCGGGGCGCAGCACCTTGAGCGCCACCGTCCGGCCCAGGCGCTGGTCGACCGCCTCGAAGACGACGCCCATGCCGCCCGAGCCGAGGACCCGCTTGATGCTGTAGAAGCCGAGCCTGGCGAATTCGTTCGAGTCCTCGGGCGGCTCGAGGAACGGGTATTCGGCTGGCGGCTTGGGCCGCGACGATTTTTTCCCCCGCCGCGATTCCTCCTCGAGGTCGGGGGCGCTGGTCCGAGCCCCGCCGGGGGCGATCATCGTGTCGGGGTCGAGGGTTTCCTCGGAGGACTTCGACGAATGGACTCCTGAAACGACCAGCGAGACCAGCGATTTCTGGCAATTCCTGCACCCTTTCAGGTGGGCGGTGATCTGGTCGGCCTCGCCCGGGGCCAACGACTTGCGCTTGTAGCCCAGGAGCTGTTCGTGGGTGGGACAGGTGGGATTGGTTTCTGCCATTGAGGATGGTTCCGGCCAAGATGATCCCGCGCGTTTCGGCCCGCCGGGGCCCCGGTCCGCCAAGGTCCATGAAATAACTATCATGACAACGCCGGCGGACATTCGCCAGAGACAAGGGTCCGGAGGATTGCCACATGACTCGGATCATCCAGGGATTCCTCAAGTTCCGCGACAAGGTCATGCCCGAGAAGAAGACCCTCTTCCAGCAGTTGAGCGGGGGCCAGTCGCCCCAGGCGCTGTTCATCACCTGCGCCGACTCCCGCATCAACCCGAACCTCCTCACGCAGACCGAGCCCGGAGACCTGTTCATCTGCCGCAACGCCGGCAACATGGTGCCGGCCCCCGGCGGCCCGGTTTCAGGGGAGTCGGCCACGATCGAGTACGCCATCAAGGCGCTCAAGGTGAAGGACATCATCGTCTGCGGGCACACCTACTGCGGCGCCATGGGCGGCCTGCTGCAACCCGAAAAGGTCGCCGGCCTGCCCCAGGTGTCCGGTTGGCTCGAACACGCCCGGGAACTCCGGGAATGGATCGACGGCCCGGGCGCGGCGCTTCCCGAACTGGAGCGCCTCAACCAGGTGACGGAACGCAATGTGCTGCTCCAGCTTGACCACCTCAGGGCCCAGCCCGCCGTCGCCGAGGCGCTGGCCGAGAAGAAGGTTCGCCTCATGGGCTGGATGTACCGGATCGAGTCGGGCGAGGTGCAGATCTACGACGAGGCCAGGAAGCAATGGGCCTGCCTAACGGAGGTCGCCCGCCAGAGGATGGGCCAGGAGATCCACACGAGCGCGATGCCTGCGCTTCGCAAGCCGGGCGGCCCCGTCACCTACTAAATCGCCGGGCCGCGCAAGTTACGCTATCCCGGCGGCGGCCCCGCGCCTTATATTGATTCTTCATTTTGCCGCGGAAGCAAACAGGGTCTGGAGAAACGCGAAATGGCCAAGGGCGCCGAGAGTCCCATCACCAGCCGTTGGAAGATCACCGACGCGATGGAAACATACGGGATCCGCGGGTGGGGCAAAGGGTACTTCGGCATCAACAGGAACGGCCATGTGACCGTGATGCCGGGCAAGAAGCCCGACGAGGCGATCGACCTGAAGGCCCTCGTCGAGCAGCTTCAGGCGCGCGGCATGCAGCTTCCGATCCTGATCCGCTTCACCGACATCCTGCGGCACCGCGTCGGCGAGATGCACGACGCCTTCGACGCCGCCATCCGCGAGCACGAGTACCAGGGCGACTACTGCTGCGTTTACCCCATCAAGGTGAACCAGCAGCGCCAGGTCGTGGAGGAGATCCTCGACTTCGGCAAGCCGTTCCGCTTCGGCCTCGAGGCGGGCAGCAAGCCCGAGCTGCTCGCCGTGCTGTCGCTGGTCAACGGCAACGACACGCCGATCATCTGCAACGGCTTCAAGGACGAGGAATTCGTCCGCATGGCCATGATGGCCAAGAAGCTGGGCAAGAAGATCATCCCCGTCGTGGAGAAGTTCACGGAGCTGGAGCTGGTGCTCACCCAGGCCGAGGAGCTGGGCGTGGAGCCGGCCATCGGCGTGCGCGTGAAGCTGGCCGCGCGCGGCTCGGGCCGCTGGCGATCGTCGGCAGGCTACCGCTCCAAGTTCGGCCTCACCATCTCCGAGGTCCTCAAGGCGTTCGAGCTGCTCAAGGCGCGCGGCATGGCCCACTGCCTGCAGCTCGTCCATTTCCACCTCGGCAGCCAGATCACCAACATCCGCAGCATCAAGAACGCACTCACCGAGGCCACCCGCATCTACTGCGACCTTCACCACATGGGAGCCGGCGTTCGCTACCTCGATGTGGGCGGCGGCCTGGGCATCGACTACGACGGATCCCAGAGCGACTTCGAGTCGAGCATCAACTACTCCCTCCAGGAATACGCCAGCGACATCGTCTTCCGCATCCGCACCATCTGCGACGAGGAGGAGGTTCCCCATCCCTCCATCATCTCCGAGTCGGGCCGCGCCGTGGTCGCCTACCACAGCCTGCTGGTCTTCGATGTCGTCGGCGTCTCCCGGTTCGACAAGAGCGAGATCCCCGACCAGCCGCCCGAGGACGCCCCCCAGCAACTGCACGACCTCTTCGCCGTCCTCAAGGACCTCAAGAAGAAGAACCTGCTCGAGTCGTACCACGACGCCACGCACCATGTCGACGAGATCGTCAACCTGTTCAACCTGGGCGGCGTCTCCCTCGAGATGCGGGCCATGGCCGAGAACCTGTTCTGGGCGATCAGCTCCAAGATCCTCCGCCTGGTGAGGGAGCTCGACCACGCGCCCGAGGACCTCAGCGGCCTCGAAACCCTCCTTTCCGACACCTATTTCTGCAATTTCTCGGTGTTCCAGTCGATGCCCGACTCCTGGGCCATCAAGCAGCTCTTCCCCATCATGCCGATCCACAGGCTCGGCGAGGTGCCCACCCGCCGCGGCGTGCTGGGAGACATCACCTGCGACTCCGACGGCAAGATCGACCAGTTCATCGACCTCAAGGATGTGCGCCGGACCCTGGAGCTCCACTCCTACGACGGCAAGCCGTACTACCTCGCCGCCTTCCTATTGGGCGCCTACCAGGAGATCCTCGGCGACCTCCACAACCTCTTCGGCGACACCAACGCCGTGCATGTCCACCTCGACGAGGACGGCGAGGTCGTCGTCGACGATGTCATCAAGGGCGACACGGTCCGCGAGGTGCTCTCGTATGTGCAGTACAGCCCCGACGAGCTCATGGAGCGGCTCCGCCGCGATGTCGAGAAGGCCGTGAAGGCCAACCGCATCTCGCTGCCCGAGTCCCGCCAGATGCTCCGCTACTACGAGGCCGCCATCGACGGGTACACCTACCTCGAGTGACCCGGGGCGGCGCCGAATCCCGTCAAGGAAACGGTTCGACCTCCAATCCTCGCTACCCACCGCGCCGCCGCTGGATCCGTCGCACAAGATGCATGGCGCGGTTGAAGGCTGATGGTTTCCCAAGGCCGGTGGAACCGGTTCATTTCCCCTCCGCCAAGGGCATTTGCCCGGGCCATGCCGAATGCGGATGGGCAAGCCATTGATGGTTCTGCCAAACGGCTTGATTCAAAATGATTTGACTTTGATTTTATCGGACCTACGGTTGCTTGGCTTTTGATTTCGATCAAAAGCTGAGTATTTCCTCATATCTTTTTATATACCATTTGGGTGGGCACGCCAGTGAAACGATCAATTTCTTTATATCAATTGATATTTGGCAAGGTTTCCCGATGGCCGAAGTCGGCTGCCGGGCGATCACGAAAACCTTGCCTCGAGGCCCTCGAGGAAAGGGCGAACCCGTCGTTCGCCTTCGGCCTCGACAATTCCTGGCCTTCGGGTTTCCAGGCCCACGGAGTGGTTGTGAACGACCGAGGGGCGCCCGCGGCGACATGGAGGGTCGATTTTGATTATAATTGTGATATCAATAATATATGGAATGGCAAGGTAGCCTCACGGACAGGCAATCATTATTCCATCGTGCCGGAATCCTACAATTCCGGCATTCCTGTGGGGGGCTCTGCACAATTCGGCTTCGTCGGTTCGGGAACCGCGGCGGAGCGCCCTTCAAATGTCGTGGTCACCTGGGGAGACGCCACCCCGGCCTTGTCCGTAGCCGACTCCTCCATCGCGGAGGGTGATTCCTCATCCAAGGCCCTACTGGCCACCGTGAGCCTTTCAGCCGCGTCCGGTTCGCCCGTGACGGTGGCTTACGCGACGCAAAACGGCACGGCAACGGGAGGCAGCGATTATGTCTCCGCCAAAGGGACCATTGTCTTCGCTCCCGGAGAAACAAGCCGGACCGTGGCGATCGTGGTCAATGGCGATTCCATCGAGGAACCGGATGAAACCTTCAGCCTGACGCTCAGCGGCGCGACTGGGGCGACACTGGGCAGGCCCGTCGCCACCATGACGATCCGCAACGATGATGCTGGCGTGGTCCCGCCCGTCATCCTTTCAGCCAAGGGCGACCTGACAGTCTCCAGCGACTGGGGAGCGGGTTTCACCGCCACCGTCACGCTGACCAACACGGGCGCCAAGCCAATCCAGGGATGGACCCTGGCGTTCGACTTGCCTGGCGCCATTTCCAACATCTGGAACGCCTCCGTTGTTTCGCGATCTGGCGACCGGTTGACGATCAGGGATGCCGCCTACAATGCCGCCATCAATCCGGGAGCCTCCGTGAGCTTCGGGTTCAACGGTTCCCCCGGCAACTTGAAAGCCGGTCCGGCGAACTGGAATCTCAACGGCTCGCCGATTTCCTCAAGCTTCAATGGCAAGGCGAATCCTCCCGCGCCCGTGACCCCGCCTTCGCCACCGTCCATTTCGATCTCAAACGCCTCGGTCATCGCGGGCGCGCCGACATCGGGCGTCGCGCCGGGTTATTTCCGGACGGCGGGAAACCAGATCGTTGACGAAAAGGGGCAGGTTGCGCGGTTGTCGGGAGTGAACTGGTTCGGGATGGAAAGCCCTAACTTCGCTCCGCACGGTTTATGGTCCCGGGGGTACCGGGAGATGATGGACCAGATGAAACAAACCGGCTTCAACACCATTCGGCTGCCGATATCCAACCAGCTATTCGATCCGGGAAGCATCCCCAACGGCATCGACTTCAGCAAGAATTCCGACCTTCAGGGACTCAACGGACTTCAGGTCCTTGACAGGATCGTCGCCTACGCCGGCACAATCGGCTTGCGGATCTTCCTCGACCATCACCGTTCCGATGCCGGCGCGGGAACCGAGGGTTCAGGGTTGTGGTACACGCCCGCCTACCCCGAAAGCCGGTTCCTCTCCGACTGGAAAATGCTGGCGACCCGTTACGCCAACAATCCCACCGTGATCGGAGCCGACCTCCACAATGAACCCCACGGACCGGCGACCTGGGGAGACGGCAACCCGGCGACCGACTGGCGCATGGCCGCGGAGAAGGCTGGCAACGCCGTGCTCGCGGCCAATCCCAACTGGCTGGTCATCGTCGAGGGGATCGAATACGGCAGTTCAGGCAACTACTGGTGGGGAGGCAACCTTTCGAAGGCCGGCGCTTTCCCCGTCAGGCTGGATGTCGCCAACAGGCTGGTCTACTCCACGCATGATTATCCCGCCTCGGTCTACCAGCAGAGCTGGTTCGGCGCAGGCAATTACCCGGACAACCTGCCCGCTATTTGGGATAAAAACTGGGGCTATTTGTTCCGGAACGGAACGGCCCCGGTTTTGGTGGGGGAGTTTGGAACCAAGCTCGAATCAGCCAGCGACAAGGCGTGGCTGGATGCCCTGGTGAAATACATGCAGGGGGGCATCACCGGCGGATCGCTCGCCCCGGGCCTGCAGGGTCCAAGCTGGACTTACTGGTCGTGGAACCCCAACTCCGGCGACACGGGCGGGATTCTCGCCGACGACTGGCGCACCGTGAACCTGTCGAAGCTTGAGATGATCCGGCCAATGCAGTTCTCCATGAACACGGCCACCGACGGCAAGGTGATCGCCACCTTCGATGTCACCCTGTCGCAGGCAAGCACGGCCACCGTTTCGGTTCGGTACCAAACCGCCGACGGCACGGCCAAGGCGGGCAGGAACTATCTCGCCTCGACAGGCGTCATCACCTTCGCTCCGGGGGAGACCCGCAAAACCGTTTCGATCACGGTCCTACCTGATCCCTCGATGGGTTCGGACCTGGTCTTTTCCCTGCTGCTTTCCTCCCCGGTGGAAGGAGTGTTGGCTGGAGGTGGCACCGCGACAGGCACCATCAGGAAAACCTGAGTCAAGCCGGCCTTGCCATGGGAGGGCCAGCGTCGGGAAACCACTCCCACGCTGGCGGATCGGGCGAATGGCGGCATGTGCCAGGCGGCACGGGATCACGACCGCCGACTCATCGGGCCATGAGCGCAAGCTTGCCCGATCCAACCCTTTCATTTAACCTGAGCCTCTCAGGTTTGTGGCGCCCCAAGTTGGTTCCCCGCCGAATCGTGATCGCCGGGCATCATGGGCACCCTGTCGCAACCACGCGCCAAATCGCGATTTTTGTCGGAGATTCCGGACATGATGATCACCGGGCTTTCCGGCAACGAGATCTGGTGCCTGGCGCAGAAGGACATCGCTCCCGGCGGCCTCGTGGTCGGCAACAGCGTCCACTCCCAGGGATTCGTCCGCGGCCTGACCACCGGCCTCAAGACATTCGCCGGCGGCGAGCTCACCGACATCACCGGCCTCATCGTCGAGGGGCGGCACACCGCGCTCGACCGCATGGAGGCCGAGGCCCGCCAGCATGGCGCCGACGGGCTCACGGGCGTGGTCACCGAGGTGAAGCGCCTGGGCAACATGGTCGAGTTCCTGGCCATCGGCTCGGCCGTGAAGCGCTCGGGCGACCGGCCGTTCTTCAGTTCCGCCTGCTCGGGGCAGGACCTTTTCTGCCAGCTCGACTCCGGCTACGAGCCGATCCATTTCGTCATGGGAAATGTCGCCTACGCCCTGGGCGCCGGGGGCAACATCTGGGCCGCCTTCTCCTCGATGGCCGGCGGCGAGGTTGACGCCCTTTCCGGAATGATCAACCGCACCCGGCACCTGGCGCTGGAGCGCATCGAGGCCGAGGCCAGGAAGGTCGGCGCCAACTGCGTCGTGGACATCCAGACTTCCATCCAGCCCTTCGGCGCCGGGGTGAAGGAGATGGTGCTGGTCGGCACGGCCAGCCGCCACCCCGGCCTGGGAAATCCCGAACGCCCCTTCACCTCCGAGCTCACCGGCGAGGAACTCTGGAACCTCACCCAGCTCGGCTTCCAGCCGCTCAGGCTCCTCATGGCCAGCAGCGTCGTTTCCATGGGCATCGGCGGCGGCCTCAGGGCCTTCTTCAGCTCGTTCTCCCGCGGCGAGGTCAATTCCATGACCCGGCTCGTCTACGACGCCCGGGAAAACTGCCTCTCCCATGTCCGCAAGGAGGCCACCGAGATCGGCGCCGACGGGGTGCTCGATGTCAAGCTGTTCGTGCACGACATGGCCGGGGGGATGATCGAGGTGCTGGCCATCGGCACCGCGTTCAAGCGCAACCCGTCCGTCCGCACCGCCTCGGCGCAGTTGCCGCCCCAGGCGATCATCCGCGACCGCGGAACCTTCTTTTCCTCCGACATGGCCGACCCCGCGCAGTCGCTGCGGGGAGCCAGCTCGGGCGGGGGCGAGTGATGGCCGACCTGTCCACCCGTCTTGGACGCCTTCGCCTTCCCAATCCCGTGCTCGTCGCCTCCGGCACCTTCGGCTACGCCCGCGAGATGGAGGGGGTCACCGAGCTGTCGCGGCTGGGCGGCATCGTCCCCAAGACGGTCACCATGGCCCCCCGGGCCGGCAACCCGCCCCCCCGCACCGTCGAGACCGCCAGCGGCATGCTCAACGCCATCGGCCTCGACAACGACGGCCTCGGCCATTTCCTCCACCATCACCTCCCCTACCTGAGGGGCGTCGGCTGTCCGGTGATCCTCAACATCGCCGCCAAGGCGGAGGATGAGTTCCCGGCGATGGCCGCCATGGCCCGCGGCCTGGAGGGGATCGCCGCGCTGGAACTCAACCTCTCCTGCCCGAATGTCGCCGGGGGCATCGACTTCGCCACCAACCCGCAGGCGTGCGGCCGCGTCGTGCGCTCGTGCCGCGACGCCTGCCCTAGCCTGCCGATCATCGCCAAGCTCACCCCGCTGGTGACCGACCTGCCGGCCATCGCGCGGTCCGCTGCCGATTCCGGCGCCGACGCCGTGAGCCTCACCAACACCTTCCCGGGCATCGTCCTCGACTGGCGCCGGCGCCGCCCGTACCTCGGCAACGGCCCGGGCGGGCTTTCCGGGCCCGCCATCAAGCCTTTGTCGCTGCGTTGCGTCTGGAATGTCGCGCGCGCCGTGCCCGGCCTGCCCATCGTCGGCATCGGCGGCATCGCCACCATCGACGATGTCATGGACTACCTCGTCGCCGGGGCATCGGCGGTGCAGATGGGCACGGTGAACTTTTACGATCCGGGCGCCGCGCTCAGGGCCATCGAGGCGCTGCCCGGCGCGCTCGAGGCGCTGGGAGTTGCGTCCGTCGCCGAGGCCGTGGGCTGCGCGGCGGGCTGGAAGCCGCGGGCTTGAGCCGCGTCGCGGCCCGGTGAGCCTACCTCGGGGCCCGCTGGGCCTCCTCGGCCAGGCGGCGGCGGAGCGCCGCCAGCTTGTCGGCATCAACCCCCTCGGGAGGGTTGTCAATCAGCAGGTCGATGTCGGCGAGCGCCCCGGAATAATCGCCCAAGCGGGCCCGCAGCATCGCGCGCGCTCCGCGCTCCACGCCGCTTTCCGGGTCGATCAGCAGCAGCGCGTCGTAATGCCGCAACTGGCCCGCTTCGTCGTCGGCGCGGCCGGCCGAGCCCGCCAGGTTGCGGGCCATGCGCGCCAGCATCGCCCGTCGCGGCATCGCCTCCAGCACTCCCTTGGGCAAGGCGGCGCCGCCCGGCAGGCCGGCCAGCGCCGGCAGGTCGGCCTCGGCCAGCCTCTTGCCCCGGCCGTGCACATCCACGAACACCGGCTTGGCTCCCTCCCGGTTCAACCTCACGATGAAATGCCCCGGTAGCCCGATCCCGTCGAGCTTGAGGCCCATCCGCCAGCCGATTTCCAGGTAGAGCATCGCCAAGGTCAGCGGCATCCCCTCCCTGTCGTCAAGAAGCGAGGCGAGGTCGCTGTTGGAGTGGTGGTGGTATTCCGCGCGGGCCCCGTGGAAACCGAGTTCCTCGAACAGGAAGGCGTCGAGCCTGGCGGCGGGGTCGGGGGCACCCTTGGCCGCCTCCCCGGCGCGCCTGGCCAGCCGGGCCACCTCGTCGAGCCGCTCCTCGACATCAATGTCGTCGCGGTCGATGCGCGCCAGGAGCAGGGCGCCCTTGGCGAGCCATCCGGGCCCCTCGGGTTCCTTGAGGTGCCGCGAGATCGCCTCGAGCGCCGTCCGGTGCCGCGTGGCGTCGGCGAGGGTTTTCAGTCGCCTGGCGCGGGCCTCGAGTTCGCGCGCCTCCTCGCGGAGGGCGTCGGCGGCGAGCGGTCCGAGTTTCGCCAGGTTGTCGAGCGCCGCGGAGTCGCTCATCCGGTCGCCCACCGCCTTGCCGGCCCTCGCGCGGTCGGCCTGGGTCGGCAGGGCCACCGCCGGCTCGCGGCCCACGCGGAACGACTGGAACTCCGCCACCGTGTCGCGGAACTTGGCCAGGCCCGCCGCCCCTCCCCGGAGCGCCGCGTCGGCCTCGTTGAACACCACCGTCTCGTTCACGCGGCAGATGACGCGGTCCTTTTCCAGCCTCACCGAAAGCCAGTTCCATTCGCCCTTGCGGTACGCCGGCGACGACGCCTGCGCGAGGATCTTCCACGAATAGACATCCGGCCCGTCGAAGCGGGTGAGCCTGAGCCCTCCGCCGGAGGGGTAAAATCCGTAATGCTTGTCGCCCCCGTCGGAGCAGAACACGAGGCCCGCGGCGCCCGACTCGTCGCCCAGCTTGACGCGGACGGAGATCTCGCATGGAAGCTCCGGCATGGGCCCCTGCCTCAGGCAGAGCGCGCGGTTGCCGAAGCCCTGCGAGCCTCCCTCGGCGCGGATGGTTCCCCCCGAGCGGGTCCAGCGGGCGTCGGACAGCGGCCGCCAGCGATCCGGGTCGAGCTTGCCCAGGGTGAGCCAGGCGGCGAGGCGCACCGGGGTGGGCTTGTCCACCAGCGGCTGGACGCGCTCGGAGGGGACGGCGAACCCGAGGTTGGGGGTGACCAGCGACTTGCTGGTGATGACGCCGACAACCTTGCCGGCGCGGTCGAGCAGCGGCCCGCCGCTGTTGCCGGGCTCGACGGGCATGGCCACCTGGAGCATGTCGCGGCCCTCGATCTCCCGCCGGCCGGACAGCACGCCCGCGACCACGCTGAAGGTGAGCCCTCGGGGATTTCCAAGCGCCACCACGGGCGCGCCCTCGGCCACCTTGGCGGAGTCGCCCAGGGCCAGAACGGCGGGGGGCTTGCCCTTGGGTGGCTCGAGCCTGAGCAGGGCGAGGTCGGAGTCGCGGTCGACGGCCTCCACGGCGATCACCTTGCGCGTGCCGCCGCCGGAGTCCTCCAGGATGAAGTCCCTGCCGTCGCCGATGACATGGTGGTTCGTCACGGCGAGGTCGGGCTTGATGAGGAATCCGGTGCCCAGCGACTGGAACTTGCCGTCGCGTCCTTGCGACCTCACGGCGAGGAGCGCCGGCTTCGCCTCGCGGGCGAGCCGTTCCGCGAGCATGTCCGCCGGGGCGTCGGCCCCGAATACCGCCAGGACCAGCCAAGCGACCATGTCGGCACTCCGGGGATCAGGTTTCCTTCTTCAGGTAGGTCCGCTCGATGTAGGTGGTGTCCACCTTGCCTTCGCGGAAGGCGATGTCGTTGAAGATGTCGCGCAGGATCGGGATGGTGGTCTTGATCCCCTCGACATGGAACTCGGACAGCGCGCGGCGCATGGTGTCGATCGCCTGGTCGCGGGTGGGGCGGTAAACAAGCAGCTTGGCGACGAGGGAGTCGTAGTTGGGGGGCACGCGGTAGCCGGCGGAGACATGGGTGTCGAGCCGGATGCCGGGGCCGCCCGGCGGCCTCCAGGCGGTGATGACGCCGGGCGACGGGCGGAACCCCGCGGCCGGATCCTCGGCGTTGATGCGCACCTCGATCGCCGAGCCCCGATGGGGGATGTCGGCCTGGGTGAAGGCGAGCTTCTCGCCCGCGGCGACGCGGATCTGCTGCTGCACGAGGTCGATGCCCGTCACCAATTCGGTGACCGGGTGCTCCACCTGGATGCGGGCGTTCACCTCGATGAAGTAGAACCGGTTGTTCTTGTCGACGAGGAATTCGCAGGTGCCGGCGGAATAGTAGCCGGCGGTCTTCACGAGGCGCACGGCGGCCTGGCAAAGTTCCTGGCGGACGCTGTCGGGGAGGTTGGGGCCGGGAGACTCCTCCACCAGCTTCTGGTGACGGCGCTGCAGCGAGCAGTCGCGTTCGTAAAGGTGCACCACATTGCCGTGGCGGTCGCCCAGCACCTGCACCTCCACATGGCGGGGATGCTCGATGTATTTTTCGAGGTAGACCGAGCCGTCCTTGAAGGCGCTCTCGGCCTCCTGCCTGGCCGAGGCGAGGCCGGTCTTGAGGCTGATGTCGTTGTGGGCGACGCGCATTCCGCGCCCGCCGCCGCCCGCCGCCGCCTTGATGAGCACCGGGTAGCCCATCTCATGGGCCAGCTTGAGCGCCTCGCCCTCCTCGGTGATCAGCCCCTCGCTGCCGGGCACCACGGGAACCTTGGCGGCCATGGCGAGCTTGCGCGCCTCGTTCTTGTTGCCAAGCTGGCGCATCGCCTGCTCGGGCGGGCCGATGAACTCGATCTTGCACGAGCGGCAGACCTCGGCGAAATGGGCGTTCTCGGAGAGGAAGCCGTAGCCGGGATGGATGGCCTGCACGTCGCCGATTTCCGCGGCGGAGATGATGCGCGGGATGTTGAGGTAGCTTTCCGCCGCCACGGCCGGGCCGATGCAGATGGCCTGGTCGGCGAGCGCGAGGTACGGCGCCCCCCGGTCGGCCTCGGAAAACACCGCCACCACCTCGATGCCCATGTCCTTGCAGGCGCGGATCACGCGCAGGGCGATCTCGCCGCGGTTGGCCACCAGGATGCGTTGAAACATGGAACTCACTCAATCTGCTGGGTTGCCGGCGATCAGGCCGAGGGATCGACCCGGAACAGCACCTGCCCGTATTCCACCGGTTGCTTGTTCTCCACGCACACCTCGGCGATGGTGCCCGTGAGGTCGGCCGGGATCTCGTTGAAGATCTTCATCGCCTCGATGATGCAGACGATGGTGCCGGGGTTGACCTTGCTGCCCACCTGCACGAACGCCGGGTCGGTCGGCTTGGGGGAGGCGTAATAGGTGCCGGGGGTGGGGCTCTTGATCTCGAGCAGCGGCTTGGCCGGCTTGGCCGGCTCGGCCGCCGGGGCGGGTGCCAGCGGCGCCGGCGCCGGATGGTGCGCCATCGCCACGGGCGCGGCGGCAACCGCCGGAATCGCCGTCACCGCCAGCGGGGCCGGAACCGCGCGCTTCAGCTTGATCGACCGGTCGCCATCGGCCAGTTCGAGTTCCGCCAGGTCGTGCCGGCTCATCAGGCCGACAAGGTCGCGCACGGTGCGCACATCGAACGGGCTCGGACCGCTTTCCTCTGCCACGGCAGGCTCCTTCTCGCTTATCCCAGATCCAGTCCCAGTTCACGCGGCAGGTGGCTCAGGCGCACCCCGCCCTCGTTGGTCACCAGGAAGTCGTCCTCGACCCTCACGCCAAGTCTTCCCGGACAATATATTCCGGGTTCGAGCGTCACCACCATGCCGGCTTCCAGCTTCTGCGGATTTCCCGGCCGGAAGAACGGCGCCTCATGGATATCCAGGCCGATTCCGTGCCCGCTTCCATGGATGAACAGATCCTCAACCCCATGGCGCGCCAGCACGGCCCGAACCGCCAAATCCACATCGCCGGCGGTGTTTCCCGGCCTGAGCGCCTCGGCGCCGGCGGCCTGCGCCGACACCGCCGCGGCGTGGGCTGCATTTAAGGTAGGGGTGCCGGCGACTGGTTGCCATGCTTTCACTCTTGTCAGGTCGCTCCTGTAGCCCCATTCTTCTTGGGCACCCCAGTCTACCAACACATGGGTTGATCCCGCCAACGGCGCGCCCGCCTTGGGGTGGTAGTGCGGCAACGCCGCGTTGGCGCCCGCGCCCACGATCGTGGCGAACGCCGCGCCCACGGCGCCCTGCCGACGCATCAGGTGTTCCAGTTCCGCCGCCGCTTCCGCCTCCGAGGGCACACGGTCGAGCAGCGGTTCGATCGATTGGTAGGCCCTTTCCGCCATGCCGATCGCCCGCCGGATGCAGGCCAACTCGGCGTCGTCCTTCACCCGCCTGAACGCCTCCACCACATCGGCGCACGGCTTCCACTCGGCATCCTTGACGATGCCCTGCCAGGTGCCGAGGTCGGCGACGCTCACATGGGCCGACTCAAACCCCACCGACCGGGCACCCGTGGCCTTGAGCACTTCGCCCAGGGCCATGGGAAGCGTCACGCCAGGCGGACGGATGAACACCTCGAGGCCGGGGCATTCCCGCTGGAGTTGCTCGGCGTACCGGCCGTCGCTGACGAGGAGCTCCTGCCCCTGCAGGCACAGCAGCGCGGTGCTGTCTCCCGTGAAACCGGTCAGGTAGCGCACATTGACGGCACGGCTCACCAGGAACAGGCCCACGCCCAAGGCCCCCAGTTGGTGCCTCAGGCGCTCGCGGCGGGCGGCATGGTCGAACGGCGAAGGCATGCAAATCATTCCGTCGGGCCATCAGCCATGCTACGGAAACGGCACCGGATTGGCGGTGGGCGGCGTGGGGACGGCGCGCGCCCGGAACCAGACCCTCCATGTATTTGGTGAGCGCCGTGCGTTCGCGTATCGGTTGGTGAGCGCCGTCCATGAGCGTGTGACTTGGTGAGCGCCGTGCGT
>JAGWVO010000553.1 GCA_018970845.1 Planctomycetota bacterium | reverse complement strand
AATGTGAACACCGCGCCTCCCGAAGTGTTGGCCCTGTTGCCCGACCTTGAACCATCCGACATCGAGTTGATCGCGGGAAGCCGACCGGCGGCCGATGATCCGTCGGGAGCCACCCTGGCCTGGCTTTACACCAAGGCCCAGGTGTCTCCCAGCAAGCTGGCCAAGGTGGAAAAATACCTGACCACGCGACCGACGGCGGTGCGTATTCGGGTTTCGGCCACGGTGAAGGGATCCAAGGCGGCCTCCCTCCTTGAAGCCACGATCGACCTCGGCGGTCCGCGTCCCCGCATCACCGGCGTGCGCGACCTGACCGACCAGGCATCCACCCTTCTTCCGCGGGCCAACTGAGGTTACCTCCCATGGCCCGCACCCTCATCATCGACTGGGACCAGAAACGGCTGACCGCCATCCTTCACGGCGGAGCCAAGGGCGCGAAGTGCCAGGGATTCTCCGTTACCACCGAAATGGTTCCCAACCCGGTCATGGCCGAGGAGTTGGGGGCCTACCTCCGCGAGCAGGCCAAGTCGCGCGGGTGGCAGGTCGCGGGCCTCGTGGCGCTGATCGGCCGCGACAGGCTCGTGGCGCGCGAGCTCAGGGTTCCGCAGGTCTCCCCCGAGGAGGAACCGGAACTTGTCCGGTTGCAAACCGCCCGGGAGTTGATCGACTCGGCCGACGAGGTGGCCATCGATTATCACGCGTGGACGGACGAAGCCGACCCCGGACAAAGGCGCGTGCTGGCCCTGGCCCTGCGCAACGAACTGTTGGAAACCTACCGGAAACTGGCCGCGAGCGCCGGATTGCGGCTTGCCGGGCTGGTGCCGCGATCCGCCGGACTGGCGGCGCTTTCCGAACGCGAAAGCGCCGAGGTGATTGTCGGCATCGGTTCCGGCTGGCGGGAAATCGCCCTGTCCAAGGGCGGTCAGGTTGTCCTGAGCCGGTCGCTTGCCGGAACGGGTTGGGCCCTTGAGGCGCGTCGGGTGTTGGCCAGCCAGGGATTGACCGGAACGGGCGCCGCCAAGGTCAGGCTCGTGGGCGGCACCGAGGACGACCTTGCCGCGCTCGGGTCGGCCCTGGCGGAGTCGCCCCCCGTTTTGGATTCCTTTCCCGCCGACATCGAACCTTCCGGGGAGGCCCCGTGGGGAGCGTTCGCCGCGCTCGCGGGCGTGGCCCGTGCCATGTCTCGCAAGGACCGGATACCCGATTTCGCCAATCCGAAAAAGGCGCCACCCCCTTCCACCGCCCGGGCGAAAAAGCTCGCCTTGGCCGGTGCCGCTGCGGGATTGCTGGCCATGACGCTGGCCGGATTCGGCTGGTGGAAGCTCGCCTCGCGCGAGGACGACATCGCGCAAATGCGGCAACTCCTCGAGGAGCGCAAGTCCCAAAACAAGCGGATGGCCGAGGAGGAGAAGAAACTTTCCGCCTTGGCCGCCTGGGAAACGCCCGTGTGGCTCGAGGAGATTGTCGATCTGGCCTGCCGGATTCCCGACACGAAAAAAATCCTGGTGACGGAAATCCTGACCAGTCCGATCTCGTCGGTGGGCGGCGTTGCCTCCGAATTCAACAGCCGGATGGAAATCAGGGGCATATTCCCCGAGGGAACCGGCGATCCCAAGGAACTGGACAGGATCGACGCGGAATTGCGCAAGGCGATGCCCGCCCGGCAGTACCTTTCCAAGATCAAGAAATCGGGCAACCAGTTCACGCTCGATGTGCAGGTGCGCACCCGTTCGCCCGCTTCCTATACCCTCGTTCCTCCCGCCAAGCCCAAGGCCACCGAGGGCAGGAGGGGCCGACAAGGCTCCACTGATAACGGACGGCCGAGCGACACCGTGAATGAAGCTGAAAAAGGGTCTGGTGAGTCCGGGTCGAAGTCGTCCAAGGCGACGGATCCGATGGAGATGGACAAGGCTTCACAGGCTGATGGCAAGGATGCCGGCAAGGAGGCGAAAGGAGTCGCAGGGGAATCCAAGGACAAGCGCTGATCGCCTCGGGGAACCTCGCGATGAACGGCAACAACAGGATGGCCTCGCTCGTGATCCTCGCCCTTGGGGTGGTGGGGGTTCCCGGTTTGGCCTACTGGTTTTTCCTCGAACCGCTTTGGAGCCTCGAATCCACGGAGGCGAATCTTGCGGCTGAAATGGAAAAGGCGAACAGGGAAAGCGAGGAACATGATGAGATTCGCAAGCGCCTCTTCGCCGATCACCCGCGCCTGGAATACTGGAAGGAAATGAGCTGGCCCGTGGCCAAGGACAAACTCGCGGAAAGGCACA
>JAGWVO010000552.1 GCA_018970845.1 Planctomycetota bacterium | reverse complement strand
GACCCGGCCGCGCTTGAGGGCCGCCTGAAGTTTGGCTGCGCCGTTTTCCGTGACCCTGGTTGCATGAAGGTCAACCCAGGAAAGGTTGGACAAGCCGGCCAACCTTGAGGCACCAAGGTCGGTGATTCCAGGGTTGTCGTTCAGTTCAAGGCGCCGCAGCGATGGAATCGAACCCAGAAGTCTCAGCCCATCATCGGTGACCCGCGTATGGTCGAGTTCGATCGAGCGAAGGGAAGACAGATTTGCCAAATGGGCCATCGTGGCGTCTCCGACCGCCGTTTCCGCAAGGAAAAGTGATTCCATCGCGGGCATTCCGGAGACAACCGCCATGCCCTTGTCGGTGATTTTGGTGCCGAAGACGGCAAGTTGCCTGAGCCGGTTGAGCCGCGACAGTTTCAACAGTCCGGAATCCGTCACCCGGGTGAGGCTTAGGTCGAGAATCTCGAGTTCCCTCAAGGAGGCGACGCCCTCCATGTCGGCATCACCCACCGTGAGGCGGTGGCAGTCCAGCAGCACCACCACTTTTCTGGAACCCCTGTCCTCCCGAACCACGCGCGCCCCCCGTTCCTCCAGCGCGCGGACGATGGCGTCGGGATCGCCGGAGGGGAGGGCCCACAAGGTGGCAAAGATAGTCACGAGGATTGTCATCGTGGTTTTCCGCGCGTGACCGTCACTGGGCGGATTCCCGGGCCCGAGGCGATCGAGGGATCCGCGCCGAACCAGTCCGACAGGATTCCGGCGTAGATGGAGCGGAAATCAGTCTTGAAGAGCAAGTCTCCCTGGGCGTCGAGGTTCGCCAAGTCGGGATCGGATCCATGCACCCCGGGTTTCGCGGCGCCGCCGAAGGCAAACGCAACGCTTGCCGCGCCGTGGTCGGTGCCGGCATTCCTGTTCTCGGCGACCCTGCGGCCGAATTCCGAGAAAGTCAGCCCGAGAACCCTGTCGAGCAGGCCCCTGGCCTTGAGATCGGCGTGGAAATGCCAAATGGCCTGGCTCAATTCCTGCAGCAGGTAGGCGTGCTTGTTGGCCTGCGCCGCGTGCGTGTCGAATCCGCCGAGCGTCACCAGGTAGGCCCTGGGCGACAAGCCCGCGGAGATCATTTGGGCAACCAGCCTGAGAGATTGGCAGAGGGAGAAAGGGGGATATTCAGCCTTGGGGGCGTTGTCCGAGGTGGCCCGGCGCAAGTCCCGCGAGAGATTGACCGAGTCATAAGCCGCTTTTTGAACGCGGTCGAGGGCGGTATTTCCGGTGGGTTGCGTTCCCGACATCGATGCGATTGCCGCGCCCTCGATGCCCGGTCGGGCCGTCAGCATTTCCGGGTTGGCAAAAGTCGCCGCCTTGCCGGACTTGCCCGCAAAGGAAAGCGCCGGATTATCACCGATCCTGACTGCCAAGGGACCGGTTGATGCCCGAAAGGAGTCGAGGTAACGGCCGAGCCAGCCGGACTTTTCGATCCGGTCGGCGTCGGATGCCGTTTCCCAGATATCCATCGACCTGAAGTGCGACCTGTTGGGATTGGGGTAGCCCACATTGGTGAACACCCCCAGGGCGCCATCCTTGAACATCGCCGCCATTTCCATCATTTCTGGATGGAGTGCGAGCGTCTCGGAAATGGGATGAACGCCTTGGCCCCGGATGCCGATTCCGGGTCTGGCCTTGTGATAGAGGGGATCCAGATGCGGAATAACGGTGTTCAGGCCATCGTTTCCTCCGGACAACTGGACGAGAACAAGGATCCTGTCAGTTTCCGATGCGGCGGCGCTGATGGCTGCGGTTTCCAGGAAACCCCGGATTCCCGATGTTGCCGCCAGTGTGGCCGCGTTGAAATACCGTCGCGTCCGCATCGCGTTCACTCCAGTTGGTACTCGGGGGAAGCGATCGCGAGCTTGGCAGCCATGCAAGGCCGGTCGGCGGCCGGACAAGTTTCCAACGCCTTGGCGATGGCTTCGCGGGTGGCCTGACGGGGGGGGATGACCAGCATTTGGAACAGGATCCTGTCGGTAATTTCCGCTGCGTCGCCGTTTCCGGCGATTTTGCCGAGTGCGTCCTTGTCAACGATCGGTGTCGAGGGAGGTTCCGACAAGGCGGCCTTTTCCCGGTCAAGTGCCAGCAGGCGTTCGATGAGCTTTCCCGCCTCGGCGGGTTCCCGGGGCACAAGGGTTCCGCGTACCCTGCCCAGCGGCTTGGCGTCACCCAAGTCACCGCCATCCACGATGACCGAACCAAGGCGCTGGCGCAGGGAAAGCGAGGTCGCGGTGATCCATTCGTCG
>JAGWVO010000551.1 GCA_018970845.1 Planctomycetota bacterium | reverse complement strand
CGAAGTCCGCGACCTGGAGAACCGTCCGCTGCCGATCAGCCGGGGCCGGGTGCTGGGCGAGATCCTGGCGTAAAAGGCTCGATCACTTGCCGACCGCCGGCAACTCCACCACGACCGGCTTGGCGTCGAGTTCCACCCATTCCCGCAATTTCACATGGCTGTTGGCCGTGGAGCCTCCCGTGGCCAGGAACATGCCGCGCTTGTCGCCGCCGGCGTCGATGGCCGTCGAGGGGTTCGAGTCGGCCGTGAAGCGGGCCTTGGTCACGGCCCGCCACTGTCCCTTGGCGTCGCGCACCTGGGTGTTCCTGTAGTACGCCACGCGTTCCATTTTGGCCGAGGCGACATCGCGTTTGAAGTCTTCCACAAATCCGTAATATCCCTTGAGAAGGCGGCCGTCGGAAAGGGTTGAAAAGGTGGCGATGAGCTGCCAAGGCGCGTCCGGCAACGCCACCCACGCCGAGTAGGCGGTGCGCTTTTCCGCCGGAAGGGCCGCCGCCCGCAGCAGGAACCGCACCTCCTGGCCTTCCTTCCAGGGCAGGTCGTCGATGAACGACTGTCCGCCGGTCCCCTCGCCTCCGAAGCGGCCGACCCTTGTCTTTTCACCCTTTTCGAGCATCTTCACCCGCTTGGCCGGATCCACCTTGGAAGGATCGTCGCCGCTGGTGGGATCCCACACCGAGAAGATGGCGAGCCTCTTGCCGTTTCCAAGCTGCTGGATGCCCAGGTAACCCTGCGAGAATCCGCCGGCGCAGAAATAAGTGCCGGGTGCCGACTTCTCCACCACGATGGCGCTATGGAACCATTCGGCCTCGGGGGCCTGGTACTGCAGGTGCACCGACCGGCAGGCCTTGCCCGCCAGCTTCTCGTCGGCCAACACCGGGAAGGCCAGCGCGGCCACGAGAGCCGCCAACATCCATCGCGCCATCATGATTGTTTCCTCCGCCAGCCAATTTACACGAAAAAACACCCGGCGGAGGGCGCCGGGTGTTCCAGTTGTGGCTTGGGATTTCGCTCGTCAGCGAGCGGGGGCCTTGGCGCCCGCGGGAACAATGTCGCCGCCGGCGGGCTTGGCCGGTTTCACCTCGCCGGTTTCCTCAAGCAGTTGCTTCACCTGCTGGCCGATGTCGTCGGCGGTTGTGCCGCCCATCAGCAGTCGAGGATTGGCGCGCTTGCGCATCTCGGCGAACACGACGGGAATCTCCGCGTTCACCTTCTTCTCGAAGACTTCCTTTGAAAGCTTTTCACGGACCGACTCAATCGAGACGGTGGTGTCGGCGGGGATGCGCTTGTCGCACTTCACGCAGACGATTCCCTCGGGTGTGCCGATGAGGGCGCTCACCTCGCCGGCCTGCAGGGCGAAGGCCGCCTTCTCGAGTTCGTCGTTGCCGGTGGTGTTGCGGCCGATGGGCCGGATGCGCCCGGCGGCGCTGGCCAGCGATGGCGACTTTTGGCCGCGCGCGGCGCGGGTGAACTCCTCGTCGGAGTCGCGGATCTTTCCATAGGCGGACATCGCCGCCTTTTCCTCACCCTTTTGCCACATGATGAGGCGGCATTCCACCTTCTCGCCGTAGTAGGCGTCGTGAGCCTTCCGGAGGTCCTCATCGGTGACCTTCACGCGCGAGCGCACCAGCTTGGCGAGCAGGATCTGGGGCCTGAGCACATCCTCCCGCCATTCGTAAAGCGTCTTCTTGTACCGGGCCAAAACCTGGTCGACGAAGGTCTTGCGGTCGACATTGAGGCCGGTGAGGTCGTTGTTGAGCTTTTCGTCGATTTCCGCCTGGGTGACCTCGACGCCGGCCTTGCGGCACTCGATTTCGATGATGCGCTTGTTGACGAGAAGGTCGAGGCGTTCGGTGCCGAAGCGGGCGATGAGGTATTCACCGAGTTCCTCCCGGGTGATCGGGATCGTCTCATAGATGTAGGCCACCACGCGGCTTTGTCCGGGGTCGCTGGCCAGGGCCTGTGGCAATGGCGCCGGAGCCGCCACCTGGGCTCGCGCCGCGCCCGCCAGGGCCAAGCCGAGGGCCGCCGCCTTCCATGTGAAGCCTGCGCGCATGCGAAATCCTCCCGCGGAATCAATCTTCAAGAATTCCTCAAGTTGGCGCATACCACGGCCGGGCGCCGCGGTACAAGCCGACCTGACCGGCCCATCAAGGCGCGGGAAGCGGGTCATCCGCCGGCGTGGCGGTCGGGGATGTCCGGCCCGATTTGGGCCAGAGCCAGCCCAGGCACGGTGGCAGGCAACGGCGGACGATCGATTGGCGGCTGGTGCCCA
>JAGWVO010000053.1 GCA_018970845.1 Planctomycetota bacterium | reverse complement strand
GTCCAGCTTGGCCTGTGGTTCGACGCGGCGGTGGCCCGAGGCGACCTTTCGGCGGAAAAGAAGGTGTTCGAAAGGCAGGCCGGCCGCGCCTTGAGCGAGGCCGAACAAAACCAGAAACAGAACGCAAACATGCCGAAGCCCGGCTTCGGCATGGGAGTTCCCGGGGGAGGGGCCCTCGGAGGCATCGGGGGAGGGGGCATGCCGGGGGCGCCGATGCCCCCGCCGGCGGCCGCGGCGCGGCCCGGCGACCGCGCCGCGCTCGCCCGTGATGGCGCCAACCGCGCCAGGGAGGCCGACGGCAAGAAGGAAATGGAATCGCTCGAGCTTCAGGACGAAAGGCGCAAGTCGCTCGGGGAGAAGGCCGCCGCCAAGGACGCGATGGACAAGCTCAAGTCCGACGCGCGGGGCATGGGCGCCGCCGCCCCCGAAGCCGACGCGTTCTTCCGCCGCGACGAGGCCGGGGAGGTGGCCAAGCTGCGCGCCCTTTACCGCAGGGTGGAGACCACCCGCGAATGGGCGGAAAACAACTACCACACGCTGCCGATCGCCAGCCAGTTGGCCGCCCTGGTGCCGCCCGGGCGCTTCTGGGCCGACTGGTCGCGCCACGACGGCAAGGGGCCGTTCCTCTCGAGGGAATTCGCCTCCGCCAGCGGCTCGTTCGCCGAGGCCATGCTGGCGCTCTCGGTGATCGACCTCCCGTTCACAGCCCCCAAGGCCGACCTCAAGTTCGAGGGCGCCCGGCTCACGATCACCTCGCCCTCGCCGATGATCGTGGTCCACGAGGAAATCGCCCCGTCGGCCGCCCCGGCGCCCCAGGCGCCGATCCTGGTGAGCCAGAACGCCTTCCAGGCCAACGACCGCTACCGCGACGAGGACGGCGAGCGGATGGACAAGTTCGTCACCGGCGAATTCGTCATCCACACCGTCTACGGGTCGCAGGTGGTGGTCACCAACACATCGCCCTCGCGGCAGAAGCTGTCGGTGCTCATCCAGGTTCCCGCGGGCGCGGTGCCGCTTTCGGGGGCCAAGGCCACGCGAAGCGTTCCCGTGGAACTGGAGGCCTACAACACCAAGACGATCGACACCCTCTTCTACTTCCCGCTTCCGGGGGAGTACGCGCAGTTCCCGGTGCATGTGTCGAAGAACGGCGTGCTGCTGGCCTCGGCGAAGCCGCCGGCGTTCAAGGTGGTGGCCAAGCCGACCAAGGTGGACACCAAGTCGTGGGAGCATGTGTCGCAGAACGGCACTCCCGATGAGGTGCTCGCCTACCTGAACCGGGAGAATGTGCAGGCGCTCGACCTCGCGATGATCGGCTTCAGGCTCCGCGACAAGGCGTTCTTCCTGAAGGTCGCCGAACTCCTGCGGACGAGGCACGCCTACCATCCCGTGGTCTGGTCGTACGCGCTCCTGCACGACGACGCGCGCGCCCTGGGCGAATTCCTCAGGCAGCAGGACGGGCTCGCCGGGCAGTTGCGCCATGTGCTGGCCAGCCCCGTGGTGTCGTTCGACCCCGTCGAGAGGCACGCCTACCAGCACCTGGAATACAAGCCGCTGGTCAACGCCCGGGCCCATTCGCTCGGCCGCGCCAGGCAGATCGTGAACCAGGCGCTTCACGCGCAGTACCACGAACTGCTCGAGGTGCTGTCGCGCCAGGCCAGGCTGGATGATTCCGACTGGCTGGCGGTGACCCACTACCTGCTGGTGCAGGACCGGGTGGAGGAGGCCATCGAGGCGTTCGCCAAGGTTCGCCCGGGGCAGGTCTCGACCCGGTTGCAGTACGACTACTGCGCGGCCTACCTGGCGCTCTGCCAGGAGGACCTGGCCAAGGCCCGGCAGTTGGCGTCGCTCCATGCCGCCCACCCGGTGGACCGCTGGGGCAAGGCGTTCCAGGCCATCATCGACCAGCTTGACGAGGCCCAGGGCAAGGAGGCCAAGGTGGCGCGCGAGGGCGACCGCGACCAGGAGCAGGGGCGCATGGCGGCGATCGAACCGTCGTTCGACCTGAGGCTTGACGGCCCGGCGGTGGAGGTGGCCTGGCAGAACCTCGACCGGATCACCCTCCGCTACTACGCGATGGATGTGGAACTGCTGTTCAGCCGCAACCCGTTCCTGCAGGACTTCGGCGGCCAGTTCGCGCTCATCAAGCCCAACGACACGGCCTCCGTTGATCTCAAGGGCAAGGAAGGCAAGCAGAAGGTGGCCATTCCCGAGGCGCTCAAGGGCCGCAATGTGCTCGTCGAGGTCTCGGGTGGCGGCAAGTCGCGCGCCATCCCGTACTACTCCGGCTCGATGAAGGTTCTCATGCTCGAGAACAACGGGCAGGTCGCGGTGCGCGACGCCGCCGGCAAGCCGCTTTCCAAGGTGTATGTGAAGGTTTACGCGAAGCTTTCAGACGGGCGGGTCAAGTTCCACAAGGACGGCTACACCGACATCCGCGGAAGGTTCGATTACGCCTCGGTGAGCACGCCCGAGCCGGTTCCGGTACAACGGTATGGTGTCCTTGTGCTCAGCGAGTCGCTGGGCGCCACGATCCGCGACGCCGCGCCCCCGGCGGGTTCCGAGCGCGGCCGCGGCGGCCCCGTACCCCTGGAGATTCCGACGCCATGACCCGTCCGCTTACCGCCCTTCTGATCACCTGCGTCCTTGCCGGCGGCGCCGCCCGCGCCGGCGAGTGGATCGACCTGCTGGCGGGCGACCCCGCCTCGGTCTTCCAGAAGGTCGACCCCGCGTGGCATGCCGCCAAGTCGGTCATGATCGACCCGGCCAACCCCCGCAAGCTTGTCGCGGAGGAGGGAACGGGAATCTTCACGAACGCTCCCAAGGGCACCGCCCGCGACATTTACACCAGGAAGGAGTTCGGCGACATCGCCCTTGAGATCGAGTTCCTGATTCCGCAAAGGTCGAACTCCGGCGTCAAGATGATGGGCCTTTACGAGATCCAGATCACCGACAGTTTCGGCAAGACCAAGCTCACCGGGTCCGACTGCGGCGGCATCTACCCGCGCGCCGAACTGCTTCCCAAATACCGCCACCTCGACGAGGGGATCGCCCCGAAGACGAACGCCTGCGGCAAGCCGGGCGAATGGCAAAAGCTCGAGATCGCCTTCCGCGCCGCCCGGCACGAGGGAGAGGGCGCCGCCCGCAAGAAGGTGGCCAACGCCCGCTACGACCGCGTGGCGCTCAACGGCCAGGTGATCCATGAGAACCTGGAGGTCTCGTCGCCGACGGGACACAACTGGACCAAGCCCGAACCCGCCAAGGGTTCGCTGATGCTCCAGTTGGACCACGGCCCCGTGGCGGTGCGCCGGTTCGTGGCCAAGGACCTGCCGCCGGCGAAGTGATGCTTTGAGCTCATGGAAGTGAAATTCAGCCGGTAACGCCGGCGACGGATTTCAAATAGCTTAAAAGCTCGCGCTCGAACCGGCCCGTGTTGAATCGAAGGGCCTGTTCACGCGCCGCCGAAGGGTCGAACCGGCCGTCCATCGACTCGAACCTGAGGATGGCGTCCACCAAGCCCTGGTCCGTCGGCTCCTGGTAAAGGATGCCCGTGGGAACGCCACCCCGCTCGGGTGGGACCACCGTTTCGGTCGCCCCCCCGCGGCCGAGCGCGACCACGGGCGCCCCGCACGCCTGCGCCTCCAGGGGCACGATTCCGAAATCCTCCTCCCCAGGAAACAGCAAGGCCCTGCATCGCCTCAGGTGGTCGCGGATGACGGCGTCGGGTTGCCAGCCGAGCATGGTGGTTTGCGGCCCGGCCAGCCTCGCCAGCCTCGCGGCATCCTGCCCCGATCCGATGACCACCAGCCGCCTTCCCAGCTTTCCGCAGGCGGCAATCGCCATGTCGGCGCGCTTGTAAGGCGCCAGCGCCGAGACCATCAGGTAGAAGTCCTCGCGGGCAACAGGCGCCGCGCCCCCGTCCGCCGGCGTGTAGTAGTCGGTGTCAACGGGCGGGTAAATCACCACGCTGTCGCGGCCGTAGCATTCCCTGATGCGCTCGCGGATGAATCCGCTGATGGCGATGAAGTGGGTGACCCGGTCGGCGGAGGCGAGGTCCCAGGCGCGGACGCGGTCGAGAAGGCGGTCGCGGACGGATCCCAGCAGGCCGCTCTTGCGGAAGTATTGGTCGCGCATCTGCCAGGCGTAGCGCATCGGGGTGAAGCAGTAGCAGGCATGGGGAACGCCCGCGGGCGCCCGGGCCCCCTTGGCCACGCAGTGGCTGAAACTCACGACGAGGTCGGTGTCGGTGAAGCGCCAGGCCCTGTCGGCGACGGAGGGCAGCAGCGGCAGCATGTAGCGGTAGTAGGAGCTGATTCCCGGCAGCTTGCCGAGCCAGGGGGTTCGCGGACGCAGCGCGTCGATCGCGGGCGTGGTTTTTCCGGGCAGGTGAATCAGCGTGTGGAGCGAGGCGGCGGGAAGGGCGCGGGCCAGCGCGTCGAGGCACTTTTCCCCGCCCCTGAGGCCGGTGAGCCAGTCGTGGACGAGGTTGACCCGCAGCGAACCGAGGCCGGGCTCTCCGCTTTCAGCCACGAGAGGCTCCCGCGGCCTCGAGAACCCGGCGCGCCGCCTCCGACTGGTTGAGCACATAGAAGTGCACGCCGGGAACGCCGGCCCGCATCAATTGGGCGTACTGGGCCGCGGCATGGCGGATGCCCGTCTCCGCGGCGGCCTCGGGATTGTCCTTGCCGGCCTCCAGCTTCTCGAACAGGTCCGAGGGAATCCGCGCCTTGCACAGCGAGGTGATCCGCTTCACCTGCGGGAAATTCACGATGGGCAGGAGCCCTGGAACGATGGGAATCCTGATGCCGGCCTGATGGCACTTGTCGCGGAAGCGGAAGAAGTCGTCGTTGTCGTAGAAAAGCTGGGTCACCACGGCATCGGCGCCGGCATCGACCTTGCGCTTGAGGTTGGCCAGGTCGGTCGCCGCGTCGGGCGCCTCCTGGTGCACCTCGGGGTAGCCGCCCACCCCGATGCCGAAGCCCGGGAAGCGGGCCCGGATGAGATCCACCAGTTCGTTGGCGTAACCGAGTCCGCCCTGGACCCGGGTGAACGATTCCTGCCCCTGGGGCGGGTCGCCGCGCAGGGCCATGATGTTGGCGATGCCGCGGTCGCGCGCCTGGGAAAGCCATGAATCGAGTTCGGCGACGGTGGATCCGACACAGGTGAGGTGGGCCATCACCGGCACCGAATGCCTGCGCATGATTTCCGAGCAGATGTCGAGGGTGGGCCCCTGGGTGCTGCCGCCCGCGCCATAGGTGCAGGAAAAGAAAGCCGGGCCGAATTCCATGAGCCTGCCGACGCTGGCATACATGGCCTCGTAGCCCGCCGGCGTCTTGGGAGGATACACCTCGAACGATAGGGCCGGCTTGCCGGTTGCGAAAATCGACTTGAGGCGCATGCTTTCCATCCCTTGAATCGGCTAGTTGCCAGAATAGGGCCAAACGGACGCTCCGTCCCGCTTAACCGGGAAGCCGGCGCCCAAGCCACGGACCAACCACCATGCCCGCGCCACCCGCACCCGTCGCCGACCCGGATACCCTGCGCCGCTGGGATGCCGATCATCTGTGGCATCCGTTCAGTTCCCCGGAGGCGGACTCCTCCGATGTGATGCCGATCATTGTCGGCGCCGAGGGGTGTTGGGTTGTTGATATCGGCGGAAACAGGCTTTTGGATGGAGTTTCCTCGCTGTGGTGCAACCTCCATGGACATCGGGTGCCGGAAATTGATGCCGCCATCAGCAACCAGCTTGCCAAGGTTGCCCATAGCACCCTTCTTGGCGCATCGCATCCGTCGGCGATCGAGTTGGCGCGCCGCCTCGTGGAGATCGCCCCGACCGGGCTGACCCGTGTCTTCTTTTCCGACAACGGTGCCACGGCGGTGGAAGCGGCCCTGAAAATGGCGTTCCAGTATCAACTTCAGCGGCCCGATCCCAAGCCTGGCAAAACGCGCTTTTTGTCGTTGCGCGGCGCCTATCACGGCGACACCCTCGGCGCCGTGGGCATTGGCGACCTCGGGTTGTTCCACGACCGGTTCGGCCCCCTTCGCGTGCCGGCGCTCCATGCCTGCCAGCCATCGTGCCACCGTTGTCCCTTGGGCTTGGCGAGGCCGGCTTGCGCCATCGCCTGCGCCTCCGAGGCCGAGAAGTTGATCGCCGGCAACGCCGACAGGCTGGCGGCGGTGGTGGTGGAACCGGGAATGCAGGGCGCCGCCGGAATGATTCCCCTGCCGGAGGGATACCTGCGCCGGATCCGCGACGCGGCGACCGAGCACGATGTGCTGCTGGTCGCCGATGAGGTCGCCACGGGTTTTCACCGTTGCGGGCCGATGTTCGCCTGCCAGGAGGAAGGGGTTTCGCCCGACCTTTTGTGCCTGGCCAAGGGCCTGACGGGCGGTTACCTTCCGCTCGCGGCGACGCTGGCGACGGAACAGATCCATCAGGCGTTCCGGGGGCCGCCGGAGGCCGGCCGGGGCTTCTACCACGGCCACACCTACACCGGAAATCCTCTGGGAGCGGCGGCGGCGCTGGCCAACCTCGACCTGTTGGCCTCTCCCGGCTTCGCCGCGGAGGTGGCGCGCAAGTCGGCGAAGCTGGGAAGGGGCTTGGACTCCCTGACCGGCCTTCCCGGAGTGGCCGGAGTCCGCCACAAGGGGATGATGGCGGGGGTGGACCTGTCGGGGCATGATGGGCAATTTATGTTAGCGGGCGCCGCCGGACGCCGGGTCTGCCGGCTGGCCCGGGAGATGGGCGTGCTCCTGAGGCCGCTGGGAGACACCGTTGTCGTGATGCCGCCCTTGGCCGTGACGGACGACGAGATCGATATCCTGTGCCTGACCCTCGCGGAGTCGATAAGGCGCCATGCCGCGGAACGCCCCGGGGCCGGGAGTTGAGGATGCGCGGGATATTCGTTCTCGGAACAGACACCGGAGTGGGAAAGACGGCGGTCGCGTGCGCCATCGCCAGGGCCGTTCGCTCGCGAGGCCTTCGCGTCAGGGCGGTCAAGCCGGTGGCGACGGGATCAGCGCCCGGCCGCCACCCGGATATTCTCGACCTTGCCGAGGCAAGCCATCAGGTGTATACAGAAATCTCATGTTGGGAAGGAATTGCGGCGACAGCCCCCAGCCTCGCCTCCCGCCTCGAGGACAAGACTCTGGACATCTCTGAAATCGTCTCCAGGATCCGGTCGATGGATTCGGGGAGTCCGTTTTTCGTGATCGAAGGGGCCGGCGGCGTCCTGTGTCCATTGGGCCGTGGAGTGGCCGTCGCCGACCTCGCTGGCGCGCTGGGCCTGCCGTGCGTGCTGGTGGCGCGCCGCTGCCTCGGAACGCTCAACCACATCCTTTTGAGCCTCGAGGCGTGCGCGTCGCGCGGCCTGCGCGTGGCTGGTATCGTGATGAACGCCGTGAAACCGGCGCTCGACCTCGCATCGAGGGAGGCCGCCGCGGAAATCAGGCGCTTGTGCGATGCGCCGGTGATCGGCGAGGTGGGATTCGGCGAGGATCATGGCGCCGCCCTGGCGGAAGTCGCCTGGGAGAGGCTGGCATCGGAAACGGAAGGGGAATGATCGCCATGGCGACGACATTGGTGGCCTTCAGGTGCGGTTCCTGCCGGACGGCGCAGGCGGTGCCCCCCGGCCATGGCGGCATGGCGGCGCGCTGCGGGGCGTGCCTCGCGGCGATCCGCGTTCCGGAAACGGCCATCGAATATATCGTCGATACGCCGAGCGAGTCTTTGGGCCAGCCGGCGCCGATGGCGGCTCATGAAGACCTTCCGGATCCGGTATCTACAAAGTCGCCCTCCAAGCCCCGGAAATCCGGCGACATGGCGTTCCTGCTGCTCCTCTGCCTGGCGCCCGCCCTGGTCTCGTCGATGGCCGTGAACATCTACCTGGCTCTCCAATTGAGATCCGTGGCGGCGGCGCGCCAGCAATACCGTTAATTTCGTTAGATTAAATTTGACTCATCAGGACTCTGCGGACTGCCGGTCTAGATAATTTCTGTCAACACTCTTGCCCTCTAGATTGATCCGGACTATCATCATCCCTTGGAAGGAGGGATCGGGCGCGCGCGAGCGCGGACGATCCCGAGAAGAGGCGGGCCAGGGAAGGTCCCGTAAAGCCCGCCTCCTCCCCGCCCGCACCCGTGCCACGTGCCGGTCGGTCCAAGTTCCAGGAATCGGGAGCCCGTCCCCGGTCCATCCACGGAGGATGGCCGGGCCTATCCTTTCCCGTTCCCGAGTTTCGACGGATTCATGGCGCGACGGGAAGCCATGCACGCTCGTTTTCGAGGAGTTTGAAATAATGAAGCTGACTCGCGCTTCCAGCTACGCCATCCACGCCGTCGCCTACATGGCCCAGGTCAAGGAAAAGGACAAGCCGATCGCCTCCCACACCATCGCCAAGGAGCGCGGCATTCCCGAGCGCTTCCTGCTCAAGGTCCTCAAGCCGCTCGTCTCCGAGGGCGTCCTCAAGTCGATCAAGGGCCCCAATGGCGGCTATCGCATGTCCAAGAAGGCCGAGGATGTCAGCCTTCTCGACATCGTGCAGGCGGTCGACGGCCCGATCCGCGGCCAGGCTCCCCTGAGCGAGGAGAACAAGAAGAATCCCCTCGACACCAAGCTCCAAAGCGTCTGCAACCTGGCCGCCGAGTCGCTCAAGGCCGCCCTCAAGAAGGTCAAGGTTTCCGAACTGATCAAGCGCTGATCGCCATCCCGATTGTGATGCCGGGGGCCGCGGGGAGTTTCCCGCGGCCCTTGCCTTTTCATGACCATGGGCCCGGGCATCAGGTAGGATTGGGTCATGCCTCTCCGCGTGTCGAACATCCGCCTTCGCTGGGATGAGCCGGAAACCGAACTTCCCGCCCGCCTGGCCCGCATCCTCGGACTCCGCGCCGAGGAGCTCGCCTCGTGGCGGATCCTCCGGAAAAGCCTGGATGCCCGCGACAAGGGCGCCCTGCAATTCGTGTACGCGGCCGAGGTCTCGCTTCCCGACGCCGAGGCCTTCCTCGCCAGGCGCGCCGACCGGCGGGCCTGGAAGGACACCCCGGTCGACCTTTATCAGGAAACGCCCTTCATCCTCCCCGAACCGGGCGGACAACCGCTTCCCCACAGGCCGGTCATCGTGGGAACGGGGCCCGGCGGCCTTCTGGCCGGCTATGTCCTCGCCGAGCGGGGCTACCGTCCGATCCTGCTCGAGCGCGGGCGCGCGGTGCGCGACCGCATCCGCGATGTGAAGGATTTCGACTCCGGCGGAGCCTTCCAGCCCGAAAGCAACTACCTCTTCGGCGAGGGCGGCGCGGGAACCTTCAGCGACGGCAAGCTCACCTACAGGGGCTCGGGGCCGGATGTCAGGCGCGTGCTCGAAATCCTCGCCAGGTGCAACGGCAAGCCTTCCATCCTCTACGAGCAAAGGCCGCACCTGGGCAGCAACCGCCTTCCCGCCGTGGTCAAGGCGCTGAGGCGGCGCATCGAGGAGTTCGGCGGGGAGGTGCGCCACGGGGTTCTCGTGACCGACCTCGACATCGCGGGCGGCCAGGTGCGTGGCGTGGTGACCGATTCCGGGGTCATTCCCGCGTCGGTGGTGCTGCTGGCGATCGGCCACAGCGCCCGCGACACCTTCGCCATGCTTCACGCCCGGGGAGTGCCGCTCGAGCCCAAGCCCTTCCAGATGGGCGTCAGGATCGAGCAACCCCAGGAGGAGGCCAACCGCCACAAGTACGGCCATTCGCCGCTGGAGGACCGGCTCGGCCCGGCCGATTACTCCATGGTCGTCAGGGGCAGCCGCGACCTCTTCACCTTCTGCATGTGCGCCGGCGGTTACATCATGCCGAGCGTCTCGTCACCCGGAGCCTACTGCACCAACGGCATGTCGCTGGCCAACCACGACTCGCCGTTCGCCAACAGCGGCCTGGTCGTGACGATCGAGCCCGGCGAATTCGGCGACACCCATCCCCTGGCGGGCATCCATTTCCAGGAGAAGTGGGAAAAGGCGGCCTACGCCCTGAGCGGCGACGACTACAAGGCCCCGCTGCAGCGGGCCGCCGACTTCATGGACGGAAGGCTTTCCGATCCCGTGCCCGAAAGCACCCATCCCCGCGGCGGGGTTCCCGCCCGCATGGAGCAGGTGGTGCCGCCGCAGGTGGCCGAGGCCCTCCGCACCGGGTTGCCGATCATGGACAGGATGTGGCGGGGAAGGCTCATCCCCGCCTCGCACCTGGCCGGACCCGAGGCCCGGGGCAGTTCGCCCGTGCGGATTGTCAGGGACTCCGGCACGCGCCAATCGCCGGGCGTCAGCGGACTGTACCCGGTGGGCGAGGGCGCGGGATACGCGGGCGGCATCGTGAGCGCCGGCCTCGACGGACTACGATCCGCCATGTCTGTCATCGCGCTGCACAGGCTGCCCGAGGGCTGAGCGACGGGAAGGGGGGGCCATGTTCGTCGTCCTTCGCGTCGTCACCGGCCCCCGGCAGGGGGAGGTGTTCCGCCTCGACAGGCGGGAAACCCTCGTCGTGGGCCGCTCGAGGCAGGCCCACCTGCGCTTCGCGCATGACGATCCCTATTTCTCGCGCCTGCATTTCCTCGTCGAGGCCCATCCGCCTTCCTGCCGACTCGTCGACCTGGGAAGCCGCAACGGCACGCTGGTGAACGGGCAGAAGGTCGACCAGGCCGACCTCCGCCACGGCGATGTCATCCGCGCCGGGCACACGACGATCCTGGTGGAGGTCGACTCGCCGGCGAGCGAGGACCAGCCCGCCACCTATGCCGATGGCGAATTGTGCCATGTGCCCGAGCCGCCCCCGGGCTACCGCTTCGTCGAGGTGGTCGGCCGCGGCGGCATGGGCCAGGTGTGGAAGGCGGTGAGGCTGTCCGACGGGGCCACCGTGGCGCTCAAGATGCTGCTTCCCGACAAGGCTTACCGCGAGAGGGACGCCAGCCGGTTCCTGCGCGAGGCCGCGATTTTGAAATCGCTGGACCACCCCAACATCATCCGCGTGCTCGACGCCGGGGAGGACCGCGCCAAGCCGTGGCTTTGCCTCGAATTCGTCTCGGGCTCCGACCTGTCGCGCATCGTCCGCGAGCGCGGCAAGCTCCATTACCGCCGCGGCGTGTCGCTCATGCTCCAGGTGCTTGACGCGCTGGCCTACGCGCACGGCAGGGGCATCCTGCACCGCGACCTCAAGCCCGCGAACATCCTGGTGGGGACGGGCCCCCGGGGCGATCATGCCCGTGTCGCCGACTTCGGTCTGGGACGGGCCGTCGAGAACCCTGGGCAGTCGCGGCTCACGCTGGCCGGCAAGGGCGCCGGCACACCGCGCTACATGTCGCCCGAGCAGGCGCTCGACCTGGGCCGGGCCAGCCCGCTTTCCGACCAGTACAGCGCCGCGGCCACGCTTTACGCCGTCATCTCGGGCAGGCATTCGCACAGCGCCACCGGCGGCGATGTCGAACTGCTGCGCCGCATCATCAACGAACCCGCCAGGCCGATCGCGACATTCCTGCCCGGCATTCCGGAGCGGCTGGCCCAGGCGATCCACAAGGCCCTCTCCAACGATCCGGCGGGCCGCTTCGAAAGCGCCGCCGCCTTCTCGGAAGCCATCGCGCCGTTCGGCGAGGATGGCGGCGACGCCGCCGCCACCCGCAGCTAGGACTCCGGGCGATCAGTCGAGCGGCTGAACCTTGAGCGACTTGATCAGGAGCTCGGCGCCCTCGGACTGGAACTGGATCTTGCCCTTGGTGGTCTTGAGACCCTTGGCAGCCGACATTTCCACGCCGTTGAGGGTGATGACGACCGAGTCTCCCTTGCACACGCACACGATGGTGTTGAACTGGCCTGGAGGAAGTTCGGGGTCGTTCTTTCCCTTGAATCCGAGGGTGTTGGCCCAAGCCGGATCCTTGCCTGGCCAAAGGAGTCGGCCGCCCGGCGCGAAGGTTTTTTCAGGCGCCCCCGGCTTGTAGTAGAGGCCGTTCTTGCCGCCCGCGGGGCGCTCCTCGCAGGGCGCCGTGAAGGTGTAGCTGGCGTCCTTGCCCAGGATGGAGATGTCGCCGGTGCCTCCCTCGATCATGTTGCACTGCAGCCCGTTCATCCACGACTCGGCGTAGACGCCGTCGGCGCCCGTGGCGTGGAGGATCAGTCCGGAGTCGCGCGCGGTTTTTTCGCGGGGCGGGAAAACCTTGCCTCCCCAGGCGTAGACCAGGGTGAGCTTGTAGTTGGAAAACTCCTTTTCGGTGGTGAGGGCGCCCCATTCCTCGCCCGAAATGCGCAGGTTGCCATCCTTGACGCCGAAAACCCCCTTGGGATCGGATCCCTTGCCTCGTCCTTTCACATAGCCGTACCAGCCGGTCATGTCCTTGCCATTGACAAGTTCGACGGGTTCGGCGGCCTTGGCTCCCAGAACGGCCAATCCGGCCACCAGAATGCCCAGTGAGAATGCGCGCATCGCGTTGGCTCCATGAGTTGAAAAGAAGAAAGCGTTGTACCCGAACGGCAAGCCTTCAGCCAGCACTCCGGTCGTTGCCGCCCGCAAGGTCAGCCGGGATGGGGCCTTCGGAAGGCCCGCGGCGGGCCATCCACCCGTTTCCCCAACTCTCCCGAACCCTTAGACTGAGGAATACCCGATAGGCGCGCCCGGTGGCGCGGCATGAGCGGTAGCGCGACAAGGAACGACCGGTGTCATCCACTCGTCCACTGCCCCAGCAGGCCATCGACCGGCAAGAAGGCGAGCCGTCCCCCGCCACTCCGCCCGTTCATGAACACGGCAGCCCGCACTTGGCTCCCGACCATCGCGCGATCATGCCCCCCGGCCGGCTGGGGAATCCGCTGGTGAACCGCGTGGTGTCGCTGGTCGGCAACCCATGGGCCAGGAGGCTGGCCCGGGCGGCGCTCTATTTGCCTGATATCCGTCGCCGGGAGGAGGAATACAGCGCCCTTTCCGACGCCGAGTTGAGGGCCACGGGCCTGAGGCTCAAGGGAAGGGCCCGGGGTGGCGAGAAACTCAAGGACCTGCTGCCCGAGGCGTTTGGCATGGTGTGTGTCGCCGCCAAGCGCGCCCTGGGATTGCGGCCGTTCGATGTCCAGTTGGGCGCCGGCGCCGTCATGTTTGGCGGCGCTCTCGCCGAGGTGGCCACCGGTGAAGGCAAGACGCTCATCGCGGCGCTTCCGGCCTACCTGCACGCCTTGGTTGGCAAGGGCGTGCATGTCGCCACCGTCAACGATTACCTCGCCAAGCGCGACAAGGAATGGCTTGATCCGGTTTTCACGGCCCTGGGCCTTTCCGTGGGTGTGCTCCAGCAGCAGATGTCAGAATCCGAACGCAAGCTGGCCTACCAGGCGGATGTCACCTACGGCACCGCCGCGGAATTCGGATTCGACTTCCTCCGCGACAGGCTCAAGCTTTCCGGAGCCAAGGGGTCGGACAAGCCTTTCTGGTCGGCCTGGGAACGGGGTGGCGGTGGAAACGGCGCCGAGGATCCGCGCGTCCAGTCCCGTGGGCACCACTTCGCCCTGGTGGACGAGGCCGACAACATCTTCATCGACGAGGCCCGCACTCCGCTGATCATCTCGGGCGAGACGCGCCCCGCATCGCCCGAGGAGTGCGTCGTGTACATGTGGGCCGACGGGCTGGCCCGGCAGATGCAGTACCAGCGCGACTTCTCGTTCAACGTGACCAAGCAGAAGCTCGAGCTCACCGACGCCGGCCGGCAGGCGGCGCGCTACAGCAATCCGCCCTCGGGCGAGCATGCCGACGCCATGGACAAGCTCCATGAGGCCATCGAGCAGGCGCTGCAGGCCCACTACAGGTTCAGGCGCGACCAGCATTACATGCTTGAGAAGGGCAAGGTGGTCATCATCGACGAGGGCACGGGCCGCCGGATGCCCGACCGCCACTGGAGCGAGGGGCTGCACCAGGCGGTGGAGGCGAAGGAGCGCGTGGAGATCACCAAGCAGGCCGACCACGCCGCGAAGGTGACATTCCAGAGTTTCTTCCGGCTCTACACGAACCTGGCCGGGATGAGCGGGACGGCGGTGCAGAACCGCTGGGAGATTTACCGGGTCTACAAGCTCTGGGTGGTTCCGGTTCCGACCAACCGGCCGGTGATCCGCAGGCAGCTTGGCGACATGGTGTTCCCCAACGAGGATTCCAAGTTCGACGCGGTGGTCGGGCAGGTGAAGGACCTTCGCGACGCAGGCCGCTCGGTGCTGATCGGCACCCGCACCGTGGACAAGTCGGAGAAGCTGAGCGAGAAGCTCTCCCTTGCCGGCATCGAGCACCGCGTTCTGAAC
>JAGWVO010000052.1 GCA_018970845.1 Planctomycetota bacterium | reverse complement strand
TACCTTTCGGAGCTGTCCTCGGGAGCCTTGCATGAGGAGGCGCTGGATGTCACCGCCGGATCGCTTGGAGCGAGCATCGCCACGGCCGCGCTGACTTCATCGCTGGCCTTCATGGCGGCCCTGCTGTCCGACTTCCGGGCCGTGGCCGAGTTGGGCTGGATCGCCGGGTGGGGCCTGGTTTTTTGCGCCGGATCCGCGTTGGCGATTGTTCCGGCCCTGCTCTCGTGGCTGAGGCCCCTTCCGCCGCCTTGCCCCGAGCCATCGGCCACCGTTTCCTGGAACCTGCCGGCCTTGGCGCCATTGGCGGCGCTTTTCGCCGCGATCTGCGCGATTGGAATGTCCTGGCTCCGCTACGACCACAACCTTCTGCGCTTGCAGTCGCCTTCGCTCCCGAGCGTGGCCTGGGAGCATCGTCTGCTCGAGGCCACACCCGGCGCCTCATGGCACGCCTTGGTGTGGGCGGAAAACCGTGAGGAGGCGCTGAACCTCAAGGGGCGCCTCGAGTCGTTGCCCGAGGTGTCGATGGTCACCGAGGTGGCATCGCTGATTTCCCCGCCGGGCGATCCCGCCTCCTCCCGCGAAGTCGGCCGTTTGCTTGAGCGGCTGCCTCCCGGCGGCGCGCGGTTCCAGCACCCCAAGCCCAATCCGGGCCAACTCACCGTGGAACTCACCAAACTCCGCGAGGTGCTTCGCGATGGTCCCCCTCCCGACGAACCAAGGCTTGGAAAGCTGCTCGCCGCGGCTGGCGACCTCGAGTCGGCCATCCAGGGCGCCGGGATGGCGGCGTCGCCTGTGCTGGGCCTGTTCGACGATGCCCTTGCCGACGGGTTGCTCGAACGCCTTCACGAATTGAAGTCCATTTCCGGCACCGCGCCGATCACCCTTGCCGATGTCCCGGCTCCGATGCGGGAACGCCATGCCGATGCTGAAGGGAGGTTCCTGCTGAGGGTATTCGCCCGCGCGCCCCTTTGGGAATCGGAAAACCTCAAGCGTTTCAATGACGCGGTGCTGTCCGTCGCGCCCGGCGCGACCGGAAAACCGTTCACGACTTGGGAAGGATTGGTGGGAATGCGGGCCGGTTTCACGCGCGCCGGCATCCTGGCCTTGCTGGCGATCGTGGTCGTGCTGGCCGCCGACTTCAGGTCGATCTCATGCGTGTTGCTGGCACTGGTGCCACTGGCCGTGGGCACGGCCGTCAGCCTGGGCGTGTTCGGATGGCTGGGATGGCCGCTCAATCCCGCGAACATGATCGCCCTGCCCCTGATCGTGGGAGTCGGGGTCGACAACGGGGTGCATGTCGTTCACGACTGGCGGGCGCGTCGCGGCGATGGCCCCTACCGCATGGATCCCGGCACGGCGAGGGGCATCCTTGTCGCGGGAATGACCACAGTGATCGGCTTTGGCGCCCTCATGGTTAGCGATCACAGGGGCTTGGCGGGACTCGGCGCGATTCTCGCCTTGGGGGTCGGCGGCAGCCTGGTCACGGCGCTGGTCGTTCTTCCAAGGCTGCTTTCCGCGATCGGTGACAGTCGAGCCGTCGCCGGGCCAGCCATTCTCACGGGTGGCTTTGGCCAGTCCAGGCCGGCGACTCGGGCGGCCTGACCGGGATTCCGGCAGGCCAGTCGACTCGTCATGGCGGCGACAACCTACCTGCGGCGACCGAAGAGTCCATAGCGGGGCATGTCGTCATATATCCCGATGTCGCCAGGTCGGGAGTAGGGATAGGAACTGATGCGTCCGTAAGACCTCACGCCCGCCTGATAGGCATGAACGATTTGCGCCACTTGCCAGTTCTGGGCCCGGGAATCCCATCTGGCCCAGACCAGAGCGCGGAACACCCCCAAAACCTGGTTGATGTTGGTGTACATGTACTGCGTGCCGCCCGGGAAATAGACCGTGCCTTTTTCGCCGGTGTAGATGAGGACGCCCTCGTAATTGTTCATGCCGCCAAATCCGCCGACGCTGCCGTTGGCCGTGTTGCGGTTGTCAACGAGGAACAACTTGAGCCCGTTTTTGTAGATGTCGGGCGAATCGATGCCTCCCAGTGTGGCCATGGTCGGGGTTTCCGGGCGGGCGTAGACGGCATCCATCCGGATCGTGCCCGGGTATCCCAGCACCTCGAGCACGGCCCTGCAGTACCTGACGATCGAGATGCAGCTCGCTCCGCCGCCGCGGACTCCCCAGGTGCCGGGCACGAACCAGCAGTCATCGTCGTCGAAGTGATTCACAGGGTTGTAATATCGGCCAACCTGCTTGCTGAGGCTGTGCACCTGGTCGTTCCAGGGAGACTGGAGCTCAAGCGTGCCGACGGCGGAATTGAACCTGTTGTAGGCATGTTCGATCCGGTTTGGCGTGGGCTGGTAGGCATCGGGTGAAGACCTGACCACATCCGTAAAGGCGAGGTAGCACACCACTCCGGAGGTGGTTCCAAGATCGGCCTCCGACCTTTCTCCCGTCGGTTGGGTGAGTTCCAGCTTCCAGCGGATCCGGTCCTTCATTTTCTTGAGGCCCTTGGCAAGATTCTTGGCCGCTGTCACGGGCACCCGGACGATTTCGTTTTCCTCGATGAACGACCCGATGGTTGTCTCGCCCTTGAGATCGAGCGTGAGGTAGGTTTCGCTTTCACCGGTCACCGCCAGTTTCGCGCCGGGGCGAACGCCCTTGAGTTGCAGCAGGAGGTCGGCCTTGACCGGCTTGTCGGCGGCGTGAAGGATCGGCGCGACGGCGTCCTGGCCGCTGCGCCATTCGATGTCGGGATATTTCTCGCCGGCTTGGGAAAGACGGGCCCCGTCGCGGCGGAGGTTGTGGATGTTGGATGTGAAGTCCAGGGCCTCGAAGCTCACCTCGGGAACGGGAGAGGCTTCAAACCCTTGGGAGAATCCGCCAAGAAGGGCCACCAGGAGAAGTGGAATCCGGAAATGGTTTCCGGGGGCGTTTGGGACGCGCATGGCGACAATTGGCCTCGGCCGCATCATGACGGCTGTTCGGGTTGATTGGTGAGGGAGATACCGTCAAATTACGCTATCCAAGACAAATGCGCCAACTGCCCGTGATCTTTCTCGTCATGACGATTGTCCGTCAGCCTGAATGTTCGGAATGCTTGGAACAATGGATCGATTCAGCCCAATCAGGCGAGAAGTTCCTCGATCACATGGCCATGGACATCGGTGAGTCGCCGGTCGGCGCCGCCTGAACGCACGGTGAGCCGCTCATGGTTGATTCCGAGCAGGTGCAGCACCGTCGCGTGGACATCGTAGACAAGCGTGGGCCTGCCCTTGTCGGCGGAGCGGAATCCGAAGTCGTCGGAGGGGCCGTGGGTGACGCCTCCCTTGATCCCCCCGCCGGCCAGCCAGGTGGTGAAACCGTGCGGGTTGTGGTCGCGTCCCTTTCCGCCCTGGCTGCTGGGCATCCGGCCGAACTCGGTGGTCCAGATCACGATCGTGTCGTCGAGGAGGCCCGTGCGCTTGAGGTCGACAAGGAGGGCCGCCACGGCGTTGGCCATCCCCAGGGCAAGCGGACCGTGGTCGCGGCGGATGTCCTCGTGGCTGTCCCAGTTGCGCCTGGGGAAACCATTGTCGTTTCCCGACCAAATCTGCACAAAACGGACGCCCCTTTCGAGCAGGCGCCTGGCCGCGAGGCATTTTCGACCCATGGCGTCGGTCTCCTCGAGCGCGTTGATCTCGCGGTCGAAGGAGGCGCGGCCGTGATCGAGCCCGTAAAGCCTCAGCACCTCCGGGGTTTCCCTCGAGAAGTCGAGGGCCTCGGGGGCGGCCAACTGCATGCGGGCCGCCAGTTCATAGCTGGCGATGCGAGCCTCGAGTCGGCCATCGCCCGGCCTCTCCGCCGCGTGCGACATGTTGAGTCGGGCCAGGGTTCCCAGTCCGGCGGCGTCGGCGCCTCCCCCGAGGAAATCACCGTACTTTCCCGGAAACAGGTCGGTGATCGGGTTTTTTGACTCGGGCTTCAGGATCGTGCCCTGATGCTGGGCCGGCAGGAACGCGCTGTCCCAGTTCTTGGGGCCGTTGCTCGCGTATCCACGGTGGTCGGGCATCACCACGAAGGCGGGAAGGTTGCTGTTGAGGCTGCCGAGCCCATAGCTCACCCAGGCTCCCATGCCCGGGAACCCCGGATTCTGGAAGCCGGTGGACTGCAGGTAGGTCGCCTGGCTGTGAATCCCCGTCTTGCCCGACATGTTGTGGATGAAGGCGATGTCGTCAACCACGGCGCCCAGCGGGGCGACCGTTTCGGACAGCATTTTTCCGCATTGACCATGGGGCTTGAAGGCCCATTGTGGCCTCAGCCATGGGCCCAGGCCGTTCTGGAAGGCCTCGACTTTCTCGCCAAAGTCTGAGGGTTGGCCGTCCCGCTTGATCAGTTCGGGCTTGTAATCGAACAGGTCGACCTGGCTGGCGCCACCGGCCATGAACAGGTGCACCACCCGCTTGGCGCGCGGCGCGTGATGGGGCGCGGAAGCCCCCGCCCTGGATTCGGAATCCATGAGGGCGGCAAGCGCCATCGCGCCGAAACCATGGCCCGCCTGCTCGAGCCAACGCCTTCTTGTCGGAAACATGCGGGACTCCCGTCAATCGGCGAACGCGAAGGCGTTCAGGTTGAAGATCACCCGGCAAGCCGAGGCCAACCCGTGGCGCCGCGCATGCTCCTCAAGAGCGGCCGATTCGGTCGCCGTGGCGGGCCTTCCCAGCGCCAGTTCCACGGCCCGAGCCACGCGCCCCGCCGCCACGGGTGACTCGCCTTCCACCCGCGCCGCCAGTTCCCGCGACATCACGAGGACAAAGTCATTGTTCAACAGGGCCAGCGCCTGCAGCGGCGAGATCGTCTCGTTGCGGCGATCGACCAGTTGGGAAGGATCGGCGCAGTCGAGGACGGTCATGAACGGTTGCTGCTGCGATCGCACGATGAAACGGTAGACGCTACGCCTGCGGGCCTTTTTGTCGGACTGGTCGAAAAGGTCGTACTCGTAGTGCGGCGAATGCGCCGGATGGGTGATGACGAAATCCATGAACGGCGGGCCGAACATCGTGGAGTCAAGGGTGCCCGAGACGGCAAGCATGGCATCCCGGAGCGACTCGGCATCGAGCTTGCGGCGATTGCCCCTCCAGAGAAGCCGGTTGTCAGGATCCTTGGCGCGGGCCTCCGGGTCGTCCGTGGCGGCGCGGCGGTAGGCGGCGCTGGTCAGCAGCAGCATGTGCAGCTTGCGAAGCGAGCCGCCATTGTCCCTGAACCAGGCGGCCAGGTGGTCGAGAAGTTCCCGGTGCTCGGGAACTTCTCCCATCCGGCCCAAGTCGTTGGGGGTGTCGGCCAGTCCCCTGCCGAAGTGCCAGCGCCAGACCCTGTTGACGATCACCCGCCAGAAAAGCGGGTTGTCCTTGTGGGCGATCCATCTGGCCAAGGCCAGGCGGCGTTCACCCTCGTCGGCTTCCGCGGGGATGTTGAATTCGGAGGGCGCGTGGGCGAGCGAGGCGATGCCTCCGGGGCCGACCTCCTCGCCCGGTTGCTTGATGTTGCCGCGCTTGAGGATGTGAATCGTGCGCGGCTTGCCTCCTTCCGGGCCGGTTCCCTTGAAGGCTCCGGTGCCGTTATGGACGGTGCCGGCGTAGACGACCGAAGGCTTGGGCAGAGCGTCGACCGCCGCGCGAGCGCGGGCCAAAGCCGAGTCGGCTTCCGCCACTTCGTTTTGAAACTCCTTGGGAAGCCTCGTTTCGCGAAGTTTGGCCAGCTTGGCCCTTAGTTCGGTGATTTCACCCTTCCGGTTCGAATCGTTGCCGGCCCAGGCGCCGTCGGTCAGGTTTTCCTTGGCCCACCGCGGCTTGGACTCGATGCTGCTCGATGCCCGCACGGGGCGGCCGTTCGCCAGGTTGGCACCCGCCGGGTCGAGGACCCGCATTTCCGCGACCGCGGCGATGTAGTCCTTGCTGCGGAGGGCCAATGTGCGCACCGTGAGCCTCACGAACCTCCCCTTCGCCTTCGCCTCGTGGGGCACCGGTGCCAGGCCGGGATTCGCGACATCCGCGCCTGTCCTCACGGCCAGCGGGCGGGACGCGGCGTGGTCGGGATTGTCGGAAACCGTGAGTTCATAGCGCAACGGAAAGCCGAAGCCGGCGCCGATGCCGTTGTAGTCGTCATGGCAGGGATGCAGCACCACGGAGGAAATATCGCGGGCCTCCCCCAGGTCGACCTCGACCCATTCGGTGTGGTTGGGCCCGGGACGAATGCCCGAATGCCAGCCCGACCGGGGATCGGCGCCGGCTGACGGCTTGGACAGCCTTGCGATGGCGTCGGTCCATTCCTTGGCCCGCGGCCCCAGGAGCGCCAGTTCCCGGCCGGCGAGGCTTTCCCTTTTGGCGCGGGCCGACTCGAGGGCCTTTTCAGCCGCGGCGGCGGCCTTTTCAGTCTTGGGATCCGGATAGTAGCGCTTGTCGGCGCGATCAATCGCCGCGAAAACCGCTTGCAGCCTGTAGTAATCCTTCTGGGTGACCGGGTCGAACTTGTGGTCGTGGCATTGGGCGCACTGAACGGTGATGCCCAGGAAGGTGTTGCATACGGTCGTGATGAAGTCGTCACGGTCGAGGTGGCGGGCGATTTGACCGTCGATCTTTGTTTCTGGAACCTCGGCATGGCCGATGAAGTCCCAAGGGCCGGCCGCCAGGAACCCCAGCGCCTCGATGCCGCCCGGGCCGGCGCCGGGAAGCTTGTCTCCGGCGATCTGCATCATGACGAATTCGGGGTAGGGGAGGTCGGCGTTGAAGGCGCGGATGAGCCAGTCGCGGTAGGGCCAGGCGTTGGGCCGAAGCTTGTCCTTGTCGTACCCGTGGGTGTCGCCATAGTGCGCCACATCGAGCCAGAGCCTCGCCATCCGCTCCCCGTGCGCGGGACTTTCGAGCAACCGGTTGATCGCCCGTTCAAGGGCGTCGGGCCTGGCGTCGGCGGCGAAGGCGCGGGCCGCCTCGGGAGCGGGGGGCAACCCCGTCAGGTCGAAGCACAGCCTCCGGTACAGCGTCAGCCTGTCGGTTTCGGGGGCGGGCTTGAGGCCTTCGCGCGCCAGCCTCTGGAGCAGGAACAAGTCCACCGGATGAGAACCGGCCGGAAGCGGCTTGGCGGGCGCGAGCGGTTCACGAGACCACCAGGGGGGCGCGCCGGCCTGAAGGAACATCACCGCCGCAAGCGTGAGCAACATCGTCGGCTCCCCAGTTTTCAGCCCAGGATCAGCGTGCTCGGCACACCCTCGTTGACCGTCGGCCGTTCGGGCCTTCCCTTGTGGCGCCAAAGCACCTTCTCATGGTCCAGTCCGAGCAAGGCCAGGATGGTGGCGTGAAAGTCATGCACATGCAGCTTGTGGTCGACGGCGCGCAGGCCGAGTTCGTCGGTGCTTCCCACCACCCTGCCGCCCGTGAGGCCCGCCCCGGCCATGAACATCGTGAATCCCCACGGGTTATGGTCGCGGCCATCGCCCTTTTCCGACATCGGCGTGCGGCCGAACTCGCCACCCCACACCACCAGCGTGTCGTCGAGCAGGCCCCTCTGCCTGAGGTCGGCAAGCAGGCCGGCAATGGGCAGGTCGGTGGCGCCGCACATGAGCGTGTGGTTCTTCTCGATGTTGGCATGCGCGTCCCAACGGCTTCCCGCTCCCGAATACAACTGGATGAAGCGGACGCCGCGCTCGGCAAGCCTGCGGGCCATCAGGCACATCTTTCCAAAGTTCGCGGTTTCCTTGCGGTCGATGCCGTAAAGCGTCCGCGTGGCGGGCGTCTCATGCGTGAGGTCGACCGCCTCGGGAGCCGCCGCCTGCATCCGGAACGCCAGTTCCTGGGAGGCGATGCGCGCGGCAAGTTCGGTGTCCTCGGGTGAACGCAAGGCGTGCGCCCTGTTGAGTTCCGCGAGGAGTTCACCGCGCCTGGCTTGTCGCGAAGGCTCGATCTTCTCTGTCGAGGCCAATCCGGGGAGCGTGGGACCGGTAGTCTCGAACTTGGCCCCCTGGTAGGCCGCCGGCATGAACCCGGCCCCCCAGTTGCGGGCGCCGTTGGTCACCGAGGCGCTGCCATCCGTCAGCACGACGAAACCCGGAAGGTTCTCGTTATCGCTTCCCAGGCCGTAAACCACCCATGAGCCGAGTGACGGCCTTCCACCCATCGTCACGCCCGTGTTCATCTGGCAAACGCCGGCGGAGTGGTTGATGGCGTCGCACCAGACCGAGCGGACGACGACAAGGTCATCGGCGCGTTGGGCGATGTTGGGCAGCCAGTCGGAAACCCACAACCCGCCCTGCCCGTGCCTTTTCCATTGCCGCTGAGAAGCGAGCAGCGGCGCGTCGGCGGTGCCCATCGAGGTGATGACAGTGCCGAAACTGGGAGGAAGCTTCTGGCCGGCGAGCTTGTTGAGAAGGGGCTTGGGATCGAAGGTGTCGATATGGCTGGGGCCGCCCTCCATGAACAGGAAGATGACTCGCTTCGCCCTGGCCGGGGCGTGCCCTGGTTTGCCCGCGGCGGGGTTGGCGCCGGCATGGGCGTCCATCGCCCCGAGGGCCAACGCGCCGAAGCCGGCACCGCCCGACCAGAGCCATTGCCGCCGCGTGAGGAAGTCTCGGGCGCTCTCGGGGTGCATGGGATTCAATCCAGGTAAAGGAAGGCGTTGGATTCCATCAGCGCGTGAGCGGCGTCGGCGATCCGGACCTCGTTCCCCGGCGTTCCCGCGAGGGCGTTTTCCACGGCAGAGGCTTCCTCGGGTCGTCCGGGCCTGCCCAGCACGCGCAGGAACAACTCATCAACCGCGCCGCCGGAGCCAGGTTTCACAACCGACTTGGCGACTTCGGCCGCCTGCTGCGCCGTCAGCTTGCCGTTGCGCATGAGCAGCGTCTGGGTGACGGTGACCGTGGGCAGTCGCTGGGGTGTCGACTGCAGGCCGTCGGCGGCGTCGAAGGCGGCCAGCAACGGTTCGCGGGTGTTCCGCATCGCCTTGAGGTAGATCGTTCGGCGCATCTTGTCATCGCCGGCGGCGGGGCCGCCCATCGACCGGTCGAGGCTGCCGGATGACGCGAGGATGGCGTCGCGCACCTCCTCCGCCTCCAGCCTTCGCCGCGGCCCGCGCCACAACAGGGAATTATCCGAATCGCCCTCGCGCATTTCGCGCGCATCGGGGCGAAGGGAAGCTTGGCCGTAGGTTTCCGAGAGCACCATCGCCCGGACGAGAGGCTTGATCCTCATGCCGCCGTCGATGAAGCCGCGGGTCAGGCCGTCGAGCAGGGCGGGGTGGGATGGCTTTTCGCCCAGGGTTCCCCAGTCGGAGGTCGTGGCGACGATACCCCTGCCAAAGACGCGCTGCCAGACGCGGTTGACCACGACCCGCGGAACCAGCGGATGATCCGGCCTCGTCAGCCATGTGGCCAGGGCGGCGCGCCTGCCGCTGGAGTTGGCGCGGGCGCGTATTTCCGGCGCCTGGCCCATGCGGTCGAGCACCGACGGGAAACCGGGAGGCACGGCCTCCGACTTGCCGCGCTTCGAAAGCACCGGGTCGTCCACCTTGGAGCCGATGTCGCCCGCCGTTGAGACCATGGCGAACTCGGGAGTGACAGACTTGAGTTCAAGGCGGAGTTTCTTGATCTCCTCGCGCTCCTTGAGTTCCTTCACCTTTGACTCGAGCCGATCGTACTCAAGCAGGACCTGCCTGTAGGCCAGGTCGCGAACCTGCTTCTGGAACGGGCCGAGCGCCTCGCGGGGCGCGTCGAGCAGTTTCTGGATCTCGGGGGGGAACAAGGCGCGGGCATCCCGGAAGGCCGTTTTCCGGTGGGCCGCCTCGATCTTGTCGAGGTTCTCCCTGCGGGGAGCGGTTTCCTTGCGCCACGCGGAGATCTTGGAGGCGGCGGCGGCGTCCAGCGGAACATCGTCAATCCAGGCCAGGCCCGAGAAAAACGACTTCAACGCGTGATAGTCGCGTTGAAGCAGGGGATCGTACTTGTGGTCATGGCAGCGGGCGCAGGCGAGGCCCAACCCCAGAGCGGCATCGGCCGTGACATCGGTGATGTCCTCAAGTATGGCGTTCCACTGGGTGAAGGCATCCCGCTGGTTGAATTCGTAGGTCCCGAGCCTCAGGTAGCCGAGCGCCAACAGCGACTCGGGATTGTCCGGTTCAAGCTCATCCCCGGCGATCTGCAGGCGGAGGAAGCGGTCGTAGGGCATGTCGCGGTTGAACGCCGAGACAACCCAGTCGCGGTAACGCCATGCCGTGGGCCGATAGTCGTCGGCGCGATACCCGTCCGATTCGGCATATCGCACGAGGTCGAGCCAGAAGCGCCCCCATTTTTCGCCAAAGTGCGGGGAGGACAGAAGGCGGTCGACCGCGGCGGCGCGGTCGGGGTTGGCGGCGAATTCGCGGGCCTCGGCGGGCGAGGGGGGCAGGCCGGTGAGGTCGAAGCTCACCCGGCGAAGCCATTCGGAGTCGTCGGCTTTGGGGGCGCGTGTCCAACCCTTGGCTGCGAGCGCCTTGGAAATTTCGGAGTCGATGCCGGCCGAACTGCCGATCGCCTGTTTTCCGACTGGCTGGAAGGCCCACCAGGCGCGATCAGCCTCGGTGATGCCGCCGGAACGGGTTCCCGACTTGGCCGTTGTCGTCGCCGCGGCTGACTTGGGCCATGGCGCGCCTTCCATCAGCCAGCGTTCCAGGATGGCCAAGGCCCGCGGCGGCAACGGGTGGGCGGGGGGCATGGCCTCCACGCCCGCCTGACGGCGTATGGCTCGCATCAGGAGGCCGTTTTCAGGCTTGCCGGAATCGGTGGCCGGGCCGTTGTCGCCACCCTTGGACAATCCCCCGGGGCTGTCAACCACGAGGCCGCCCTTGCTTTTTCCCGACTCATGGCTGTGGCATTTGAAGCAATGCTCCCGCAACAGCGGCAGAACCTCCCGGCCGAAGTCGACCGGCGCGGCGAGGGTGGCAAGGACAATGAGTGGGGCGAGGTTCACGGTGATGACCCCGAATCTTGCGGCAAATCCATCGTTGCCATCGTACCCTTACCTTATCGGCGTGTCACGCTTCCCATCACCATGGCGAGTCGAAGTTTCACCAGCGGACCGTTCGACCAAGGGCGGGCGATCGATTAGGATGATTTTGCCATCCCGCGAGGAGTCATGTCATGCCGATCCGGGTCAGTTGCGGCTGCGGCCGTGAAGTGAACGCCCCTGACAACCTGGCAGGAAAAACGGTCAAGTGCCCGCAATGCAAGGGGCCCCTTCCCATTCCCGACCCCAACGCGGGTGACGATGGCGACATTCCCGTCATCCTGCTCAAGAAAAACCGGGAATCGTCCAAGCCTTCTGGCAAGTCCCGAAAGTCGAAGCGAGGCGGCGACAACTCCGCCCTGGTCATCGGCGCCGTGGTCGGACTCGGCGTGCTATTGCTGGGCGGCGGCGGGTATCTCATCTGGTCGAGCATGTCCGGCGGAGGATCGTCCACCGGCGGCGGCGGCCCCGGCGGCCAGCCGGTCGCCAAGGCCGCTCCCGAACCGGGAACCATCGCGGCCGCCATCGCAGCCGACAGGGAAACCGATGAAACCAAGCTCATTCCCGGCGACTCCAAGTTCGTGTTTTCAGTCCAGGTCGGCCCGATGCTTGACGCTCCGCTGGTGAAGGGAATGCTCGACGCCATCGGTTTCGAGGAGGGCATTCGGGAGATGCAGGAATCCCTGAAGATCAAGCCTTCCGATTGCAAGAAAATCCATCTGGTATTCGACGCCCAGGCCATCACGAGGCTTGTTGCCGAGGCCCAGGCCAGGCAGCCCCAGGGTCCGCCCAACGGCAACAACAGGCCGATGATGCGGCCGCCCGGAACCAGCAGGCTTGGATCAAGGTCCGATGGCACGGTTCCCGTTTCCACGACAATCGAGGGGGACGGGGAAGCCGTCGTCGCCCAAGCCGCTCCCTTGTACCCGGCGCAGATGCAGCCGGGCCTTCAGGGTGGCGGTCCGCGGCCGGCCGGTTCGAATCCACCTCCCGGCGGCTTGCCCACCGAAGCCGGCCCGGTCGGAATGGATGGCATGGGCGCGGGCCAGCAACCCGAGGCCCCATTTGTGGCCGTCATCAGCCTCGCGGCTCCCATGGGACTTGAACCCCCACCTTCCACCATCACAGTGGCAGGGTCTCCCGTCGCCAACGCCCCGGGAAAAACCTACATGGCCCAGGGATTCATGCTGCACGCCTGCCCGGGAAACCAGACCCTTCTCTACGGGCAGCAAAAATATGTGGAGAACCTCCTCAAGTCGAAATCCACCAGCGCCGGTGCCACGGTGAGGAAACTTCGCGAGCTTCTGGGCAAGTCTGAAAACCATGTCGTGCTGGTGGCGGCCTCGGAGATGACCGATGCCGAGCGCGCGGCCGCCTTGAATGGCCTGGGGCCCAAGTTCCAGTACGCCGCGCCTCTTTTCGACGCGAAGACATGGACCTTGGTGGGCTCGGCCACCGAGGATGTCGCCGTGGAACTGGCTGGCCAATTCGCGGACGATTCCAAGGCCAAGGCGGGATTCGACGCGGCCAACCGCCTCAACAAGGAAAACAACACCTTCCAGACCCGGTTGGCCCTGACCGCCTTTGGCGCCATGGCTGGCGCCCAGGGATCCAAGGCGATCAGCCTTCTCAACGAGGTTCTCGCCCAAATCAAGCCGGCCCAGGATGGAAACAGCGTCAAGGTTGCCGTCAGCGTCAAGGGAACCAAGCTCAAGGCTCTCATGCCCGCCGGCATGATGACACCCACCCGCCCGCCGGGCGGCTCTGGTGGAACCGTCGCCCCCTCGAACCCGACCGGGGGCGGCTCATCATCGAACACCGGACTGTTCAGCGGCGGGTCTTCGGGCGGAGGCGCGGTTCAAGCCGTGCGCGGCGCCGTGGCCCGGGCGGCGGGGCAGGCCGAGATGAAGCAGATCGGCGTGGCGCTCCAAACCTACATGACCGAGAACAACGGGCTACCGCCCGCGGCCATCACCGACGCTTCAGGCAAGCGCCTGCTCAGTTGGCGGGTGGCGATCCTCCCCTACCTGGAGCAGGACAACCTTCATAAGCAGTTCCGCCTGAACGAGCCATGGGACAGCCCGCATAACCGCCCGTTGCTCGGCAAGATGCCCAAGCAGTTCGGAGGCGACCCAAACGGCATGACGGCGGTACGCGCCTTTGCCGGCCCGGGCATGGCCTTCGAGTGGAACCGAAAGGTGACTCTGGCGGAGATTGCCGACGGCACCAGCAACACCGCGCTGATCGCCGACGCATCGAGCAGCGTGGAGTGGACCAAGCCCGATGAACTCGACTTCGCCGGTTCGGCGCCGATCGTTCTGGGGCAGCCCAACCAGACCACGGTGAATGTGCTGTTCGCCGATGGCGCGGTGAAGCGGGTTCCCAAGACGCTTTCGCCAGCCGACTGGAAGGCGCTGGCCACCCGGGCCGGCGGCGAACCGTTCAAGCTGCCTTAGTGATCGGCTCAGGTGCCAGGCTATTGGTTCATTCATGCCCCGAGAGCCCCGAACAGCGCGAGGGGCCTCTGCATTTGCTGAAGATTGGTGAATGTAGAGCGAAGCCCCTCACTTCGTTCAAGGCTTAAGAACCTTGGGCAAGCCGATCAAGATGCGCGTACGGGAGCCAGATTCGGCCTCCAAGAGATCTTAGGAGAGCTGAATATGTATCGGTGCAAGAGGCGGTCTGCACAGCGCATGTTTCCGAGGCATTCAGGGCTCGACAACAAGTCGTCAATCGGTCGCTGAATGAAACTCTGCCAAGATATGCAGGCTGACCACACGGTCAGAGAGCGCCATGTTCTCCAAATCATCCGGCCCACCAAGGCCCAAGGGAATCTTGTAGGCGACACAGCTTTTTCCGTCCCGTGGTGGAGGATTGGTTGCGGACCATGTCTGGAACTGGCTCAAATTGAATAAAGACCCTTGTTGCTCTGTCGCGCACTGATTGAGGAAATCATCAAAAACGAAGTCGGTGCAATAAGATTTATTTTCTTCAAGATCGTAAAAGAAAACCAGCGGATTTCCATTCGAATCGGTTTCGCCCAAGTCCACCGAGAAGATTTTTCCCAGCCAATCTGCTGCGAAAATACCTGTTCTTTTTTTGTCGATATTTCCCACTTTGGCCATGATTTCGAAAAGGGCGTCGGAATCTTCCTTGGGGAGGAGCGTGAACAAACCATCGTTATAAGCCCCCAACGGCAATTCCCTGATGGCTTTGTTCAACTCGGGAGTCGGCATGTCCGGCCAATCGCCTTGCAATGGCGTTGTAAGCGTGTATTGGGACA
>JAGWVO010000550.1 GCA_018970845.1 Planctomycetota bacterium | reverse complement strand
CAGAAATCTCTATCAGGACAAATTTACGGCTTGGGCCGTCGTCAACCAAGGACGCAACACCGTCAATGGTTTCTACACAGGCTCTCCGGGCAGAAGCTGGGTTGGCGGCTCCTTCAGCGTCTCTCCCAATACTGCAAAACTTGGCCCTCCTGCTGTCATCTTGCCGGATGCCCCCCCCATCATTGCCGGAATTGTGAATTCCATCACACCGACGAGCCAATCCGTGGGCGCGGCGCTTTCGACTTACGAGATCACCGTGAATGGCTCGGACAACTGGCAGGTTGAAATCCCCGAGACGGCTCCATGGGTCAGTGCCGAAGTCGTCAGCAATGATGGCTCCACCTGGGCCGACAAGCTCACGGGCCGGGGCTCGGCGAAGATCACAGTCACGGTTCAAGCCAATGTCGACTTCTCCAGCCGTGAAGCCATCATCAAGATCGGCAATCTGGAAAACGGCTATCGGGAACACAAGATCACCCAATCCGCTGGAACTGTTAATTCCATCAACCCCACAAGCATGGCGGCGGTTGCCGCAGGAAACACCTACACCATCAGGGTTCTTGCCACCGGCACATGGAGGGCGGTTGTGTCAACTCCGGCCTGGATCAAAGCCGAAGTCGTCAATGACAATGGTTTTGTTCCTGCCGCACCTGGCACAGGCGGAGGCACTGGCGGAGGCACAGGCGCAGCATCAAATCTCGTGGGCCAAGGCAATGCCACCATCAATGTGACAATTGATCCCAATGCTACACCCAATATGCGCACGGGCTCGATCCTCATCGGCAACAAGACCCACAGCATCACCCAAAGGCCGGTCTTCTTGGCTGGAAAGGTAAGCTCGATCAACCCCACATCAAAAAATGTGGCAGCCACCGCCAGCACCTATACCTTCAGGGTCACCGGCAAAGATAATTGGATGGCGGTCGTCACCGGCGGCAGCTGGCTCCAGGCGGAAGTGATCAACGATGACGGCTATGTTGCGGCTGGCAACCTCACCGGAAGCGGCAACGCGACTATCAGGGTGACCGTGGCGGCAAATTCCACCACCACCAGGCGCACCGGCACGATCAAAGTCGGTGACAAGGTTCATACGGTCGTACAAGCCCCGATCATCGAATCAGGCAGCGTGACCTCCATCAATCCGACTTCAAGGGATGTGAGGGCGGCACAAACTACTTATAATATTCAGGTCGTTGGAACCAAAAACTGGACGATCAGCATCCCAGCAGGCTCCAGCGGTTGGATTACAGCCAAGGTGGTCAATAATAACGGCTTCGTCTACGCGGCGGCCCCGAATGTCACCGGCAGCGGCAACGCAACCATCCAAGTTACCGTTGCGACAAATGCCACCAACAAGAGGCGCACCGGCACCATCTACATCGGAGGTAAAATCCATACCATCAAACAAGCCTTCTGCTAAGCAAAGACATGATGCCGGCACGTGCGCGCGGGCATCGGCCTGTTGACGGCTGCATTATGATTGGGTCTGCCGGGCGAAAAAACCCCAAGCTTGGCATTCCCTAATTGACCAGTCCGATGCCGAACATAAGCCCTCAAAAAAACAAAAGGATAAGTTTGCTGGCGGGCTCCGGGCTTGTCCTCATGCTGATTGCGCTCGTGCTGGTGGTTTTTCCAACCGATCGAAAACCGACGAAGCACGTTACTCCGGAGCCGCCGCCACCAAGGTCATTGCCGTTGGATGATAGCAATGGAGATGGGGGCGGAAAAAGGCCACCTACGCCAATCAAACCAATCGACCCGTCGAGGCCCGTACCCATCGACACTTCCCCGATCGAATCCATCCTTAACAATAAGGAATTGTCTTTTGAAGAGTCCGCCACGCGCTTGCTCGATTGTACCCGTCAGGATGACCTGCCGATGGAAGTGCGGCTTGCCGCCCTTGACCATGCGCTCAATCTCGATCGCTGGCAGTCACTGACGCTATGCATGGAGAAACCCCTGCCGAGCCCCATCGCGGGAAGGCTTTTGAGCGGCATTCACAATCTCAATGAATCCCCGAAGGATCAGGTCTCGGCATGCATGCACTTGATTGAGCATGAGGATGCGGAAATTCGCGAGCAAGCCCAGGAGCTTCTGGCATTTTTAGTTTCGGCAGAAGAACATGCCACTGAGCCGGACAAGTTGCGCGAGGCGACCAATGCGTTTTTCAAGAAACCCGATTAAGGGAGTGAAGAAGTCAGCGGTCAATAGACAGCAGTCATCGGTGAAGAGCGTGAACAAGCCGCATCTTCAAAAGGGGAGCGCCAGCGTCCCGCTGGCTGTGT
>JAGWVO010000051.1 GCA_018970845.1 Planctomycetota bacterium | reverse complement strand
GTCGAGGACAAGCGAGCGGACATCGGCCAACCAGGGGGAATCGAGGAGGGCGGGAAGCGCGGCCGGGCCGATCCTGCAATTTGAAAGATCCAGTTTATGGAGATGAAAAAACGGTTTGGTGGCCATGGCCGCGGCCATGCCGGCGTTCCACGGCATTCCGGCCAGCGAGAGGGATTGAAGCCTCGCCATCGACGGAGAATTGGCCAGGATGGCGGCATGGGTTCCGCCGAGTCCCCAGCGGCGTCCCTCACGCAGCCCATTGTGGCCGATGTCGAGGTCGACAAGCCCGGCCGGACCTTCCCCCGCCGCCAACGCCTCGATCACCGGCGCTCCGATCCAGCAATTCGCGAGTCCGAGCCTCGCGAGCGGGCCGTCCGCAAGCGCCTTGAGCATGTCGAGCGTGGCGGCGGAACTCAGGTGGTTGCCGGCAAGTTCCAGGCGCGTCAGGCCGGCCGCCGTCGGGGATGAGGCCAGCGCCCGGATCCCCTCCGCCGAGACACCGCATGAGCCGATGTCGAGTTCCTCGATGCGCCAGGGCGACAGGGCTTCCGCCAATCCGAAGGCGCCGGCATCCCCGCCGCCACAGCCGGCCATGTGGAGTCGCTTCAGTTGGGCCAGCGCCGCCGACCTGCCGAGCAGGCTCACCCCCTGGGCCCCCATCCGCTCGTTTCCTTCCAGTTCAAGGGAGACCAGTCCACCCGCCCAGGGAGCGCGAAGCAGCGTGGCCACGCCTTGCTGGGTCAACCGGTTTCGCCCCAGGCGAAGCGAACGGACGCCCCCAAGGCATTGGCTTTTCGCCAAGGTCTCCATCTGGGCATCCATCAACCCGTTGTCGTCGAGCCAGAAATGGGATGCCGCCGAGGAGGGCAGGCCTTCGAGCAATTCGGGCAAGGCTCCCCGTTCCAGCAGCCTTGAAAGGTCAAGGCCGGCGACCTGCCGTTCACTTGCGGCGCGGTTGACCCGCGCAACCGATTCACGGGTGACACGGGGCCACGGCCTCCAGATGCCCGCTTGCGACCAATCTGCGGTTTCCGGTGCCTCGGCATGCAAAAACCCCTCGGCGACTCGCCAGGTGATGGAGGCCGGAAGCACATCCATTCGGGTAAAATGGGATGTCAGGGGGATGCGGGAAAAAGGAGTGCTAAGGCTCGCGCGCCAGCGGCGCGCCGGTTCGGACAGTCCTCGAACTTCCAGCCAGTCGGCGCAGGCCACCCGGGGATAATCCGACGCGGGTTCCGCTTTCGCCCCCGTGAGCAGGCCTTGGAATTCAGGGTGCTCGAGGCAGGCGGCCAAATTCACGGAGCGCGGCACCTCCCGGAAGTGAAACCGGAAGATCATTGTTCCGGCGCTTGGCCGGGCGCACAACCCCCTGAAATCGCTTGTCCTTGCGTCGGGTCCGCGCACCGTGGCACCATGTTCGGCCGATCGGATGCGGGAGTGCCGTGCATGACGCCGTTCTTGATTTCCCTGACCCTGCTCTTGTGCCGGGCCGGGGACGGGCGACCCTTCGGGTTGGTCATCGAAGCCGAGTCGATGAAACTCGAGGGGGGCTGGAAGCCCGTGAAGGTGGCCCATGGGAACCTGGTGGCTGACCAGACCGGCCTGGGGCTGATTTCCGGTGAACGGGTGGCCCTGCTGCCGCCTGACCAATCGGGCGCGGCCACCGCCAAGGCGATGGTTCCCGCTCCGGGAGATCATGTGCTTTGGCTCAGGCGAGAACATGCCGAGGGCTGCGACGCGCCCTTGGTGGTAAGGGTCTCGCAAAGGGGCAAGACATTCCGCTTCGTCGCGGGGAGAAGGCTCAATCCGGTGTTCGGGCCCGGCGACACGGTGGCGGGAATCCGGCGGGAAACCGCCCACGGCACCGACGCGCTCGTGGAAGAGCGGTTCACGCTTGGCGGACTCGAGGCGGGCGAGGTGGAGCTGACCCTTGAGGGTGAGGCTTTCGAGGGCTTTCCGGGCACGGCATCGCCCCGATCGGTGGACGCGCTGGTGCTGACGGCCGACACGCGGGATTCCTGGCGCGCCAGGCATTCGAGGCAAGCCCCCCAGTACCCGATATTGGAATGGATTCGGGAGTTGGCGGGGGCGCGGTGGGAAGCCAGGTTCAGGCATCAGGGCGACAGTCTGGCCAGCTTTTCGGCCTCGCACCAGTTCACGAGGGCACCCCTGGGAGCCGTGGAGGGAATCCTGGCCCGCGACCTCGAGCCGGGCCGGTGGAGCGCCTGGTCGCCCTTGTCGGGACAAGACACATGCCACCCTGGAGTGACGCTGTTCAACGGTCCGGAAGCCGGGTTCGATGTGGAAATCCGGCCGGCCGGTTCCGTCGAAGGCGCCCGTGCCGCGTTCAGGGGCAAGCGAACCGCGCGAGTCTTCCTGCCGCCCTATGCCGGCGTTGGCGAGGCGCCTTCGCAGCCCGAACAGGCGATTCGGAAGATCTTCGAGGCGCTCGAATCGGCACCGGCGCCGGGCCGGGTTCCCTCGGCCCAGCTCTGCCTTGGCGAGCATATTCCCGCCTGGGCCGAGGGTGAATACGGCGAGCGATACGCCGAGTTGCAGGCCCGGCTACTGGGAGGCCCGGATGCCGCCAATAACATCAAGGCGGCCGTGGCGGCGCTCCGTAGCGGGGCTCGGGCGGCCCATCCCGACCAGGTGATCGCGGCAGGGCCCGAGGCGGCGCAGGCGACCACCATCGCGAGGATCCGGCAAGACCTCAGGAGGCAGGGTCTCGCCGATGCCACGGCATGGTACGAGTTGGGGGAGAACCTCACGCCCGTCGCCTGGCTGCAGCCCCTTTTGGAGGAGGAGGCCGCCAGGGACAAGGCCGCCGGCCGGAAGGGCACTCCGGCGAAAGCCCTCAACCGCCTGTGGATCGATTGGCTCGAGGCCAACCGCGGCAAGGTGGCCAACCGCGATTACTGGATGGGCGCCTGGGGGAATTTCGACCGCTTGCAGATGCGTCCCGATAGCAGTTCCGCAGCCGCGGCGACCGCTCCGCGGCTGTATGTCGACTCGCTGCTCTTTTACGAGGAGATGGCGGCGAGGCAGGCGAGGCTGGCCGCCTCCCGCGTCAGGCTCGAACTGGGCCGGGACACCCATGTGGGCATCACCGTTGCGCTTGAGCCTTTTCATGTTCCCACCGTCTCAGGCATGACCAGCCTGGCCCGTTCGGGAGCCATCGATTTCATTCGCCCGGGAGACGGCTTCTGGCGCTCGGCCCAGGCGGGCCCGCTTGCCAACGGATACGCCTCGGAGTTCGCCGCCATGGGCTTGCGCGGACAAAAAAGCGCCGTGATCAGGCCGTTCAACCTTGCCCAGGAACCAGGCAACACCGATGCCGACTTCATCCGCTCCGCGATCAGCCAACTGGCCCATGGCGCCACTCGGCTCGATTTCGGAGGGCTGGGGCTCAATGAGACCGTCGGCGGCAACCATGTCGATTACCGCAGTCCCGGCCGCTTCCGCGCGGTCAGGGATGTCGCCCACGCCGTCGGCTTGGTGGAAGACCTTTTGCCTTCGTCCCGGCCGGTCGCCTCGCCGGTGGGAATTCTCGTCAGCGAATCGACCGACCGTTGGGACCTCGCGGAAATCATGAGGGATGGAGGCGAGCCATCATGGACGGGTCCGGGATTCGGCGGCGCGAGGCTTTGCCACCACCTCGACCGCCTTGGGTTGTACGCGGCGCTGGCGCATCAGGGGCGGTCGCCCGACTTGTTCCTTGAGGCGGACTGCACGCCGGAAAGGCTCAAGGGATTGAAACTGCTGTTCGTGGTGGGAGACTGCCTGCCCGGGGAACTCGCGGCGCGGCTGGAAGGCTGGGTGCGGGAGGGCGGAGTGGTGCTGGCCACCGCCGGGGCCGGTCGGTTCGACCCGTACCGCAAGCCTCAGGCGGCCTTCGATGCCCTGCTCGGACTCAAGGCGCGGATATCCACGATTCAGGATGCCTTCGCCCTTCCACGCCGCGGCTTGGCGAGCCTCAACCCCATCGACACGATCGCCGGGCCCGGCTGGCTGATGCCGGTGATCGGTGCCATCGACGCCATGGAGCCCGCCGAAAACACCTTGGTCGTCGCCCGTTTCCAGGGTGATGATCGACCCGCGGTCTGCGCCCGTGAACTGGGCAAGGGTCGGGTGCTGACCATCGCGGCGCTTCCGGGAATGTCGTGCCTTTGGACGGCGTGCCAACCGGCCGGCGTGCCCGACAGGGGCCCGTCGAGCCACCGTTTGCCCGCGGCGTATGATCCCGCGTCGATGGCCCTGGTCGGCGAGGCCCTCAAGGCCGCCGGCGTCACGGCCGAGGTCTTGGTGGAAGGACGGCTGGCTGATTCGCGGGTGCTGGATGCCGGAAAAGGGTTCGTGGTGCCCGTGGCGAACTATGGCAAGCCGGTGGAGGGCCGCGTGGAAATTTCCTTGCGGCTTTCCAGGGAAGTTTCCAGGGCGGTCAGCGCCTGGGCCGGCCCCGTTCCCTTGGAGAAGCGCGGAGATTCCCGCGTGATCACCCTTCCGGGCCTCGCCGCTGGAGATATTCTTCGGCTCGAATAAACGGCGCCGGGGGATGGCGCCCCTTGTTCCAGTTTCCAGCCAGTTCCTAGACTGAACAGTCCGGGACTTTCCGTCCCGGTGTCAGGGACGACACAACACCGACCGGGACTGGCATGCAGCACGATCCGCTCAATCCGCTGATAGTCCAGGGAGACCGCACCATCCTGGTGGAGGTCGACAACCCGCGCTACGAGCCGGCCCGCGACGCCATCGCGCCGTTCGCGGAACTGGTCAAGAGCCCGGAACACATCCACACCTACCGGCTGACGCCGCTTTCGCTTTGGAACGCCGCGGCCGCTGGCCTCGCCGCCGAGGCGATGATCGACGCCCTCAAGGCCCACGCGAAGTTCGCGATCCCGGCCAACCTGATGCTCGACATCAGGGAGATCGTGAGCCGGTACGGGCGTATCCGCCTGGAACGCGCCACCGGTCAGGAACTCGCGGCCATCACCGAAAGGACGGGGCAGGAATTCACCCCGTCGGTGCCCGGGCTCGGCTGGCTGAAGCTGGTCACGGCGGACAGGTCCCTGCTGGACGAGTTGGCGAGGCAGCCGAAGATCCGCGAGCTGCTGGGCGAGGCCATCGCGCCCGGCTGCCGGCTGGTCGATCCGGGCAACCGCGGAGTGCTGAAGCAGGCGCTCATCCACTTGGGGTATCCGGCGCAGGATGTGGCGGGCTACACCGACGGGGCCCCCCTGCCGATGGCTCTGCGGCAAATCACCCGGCAAGGGATCCCCTTCGCCCCCCGCGACTACCAGAAGGATGCCGCCGCGATCTTCTACGCGGGAGGCGACGCCTCGGGGGGCAGCGGCGTGATCGTGCTGCCGTGCGGGGCGGGCAAGACGGTGGTGGGAATCGCCGCCATGGCCATGATGGGCCGGCACACCCTCGTGCTCACCACCGGCGTCACCGCCGTGAAGCAGTGGAAGAGGGAGATCCTGGACAAGACCGACCTCGACGAGACGCAGGTCGGCGAATATTCCGGCGAGGCGAAGGAGATCAGGCCCGTCACCGTCGCCACCTACCAGATCCTCTCCTACCGGGACGAGAAGGACGGGGAATTTCCCCATTTTCCGCTCTTCGACAAGATGGACTGGGGCCTCGTGGTGTATGACGAGGTCCACCTGCTGCCGGCGCCGGTGTTCCGCGTCACCGCGCAGATCCAGGCGCGCCGCCGCCTGGGCCTCACCGCCACGCTCGTGCGCGAGGACGGCCGGGAAGGCGATGTGTTCAGCCTGGTCGGGCCCAAGAAGTACGATGTCCCCTGGCGCGAGCTCGAAGGCAAGGGCTGGATCGCCGAGGCCGCATGCACCGAGGTCCGCGTGGGCATGCCCGCGGAGCACCGCGTCGAATACGCGGTCGCCGAGTGGCGCGCCAAGTTCCGGCTGGCCAGCGACAATGTCGCCAAGGATGATGTCGTCGCCTCGCTGCTCCAGCGGCACCAGGGGCACCGGGTCATCATCATCGGGCAGTATCTCGGCCAGTTGCGCCGCCTGCGCAAGCGCTTCGGGATTCCGATGATCACCGGCGCCACGCCCAACGACGAGCGTGAGGAGATCTACCGCAAGTTCCGCGCCGGGGAGATACGCCACCTCATCCTCTCGAAGGTGGGCAACTTCGCGCTCGACCTTCCCGACGCCAACGTGCTGATCCAGGTCTCGGGATCGTTCGGCTCGAGGCAGGAGGAGGCGCAGAGGCTCGGGCGCGTCCTTCGTCCCAAGGCGTCGGGGGAATCGGCCCACTTCCTGACGCTGGTGACGCGGGATACCCGCGAGCAGGACTTCGCGCACCACCGCCAACTGTTCCTCACCGAGCAGGGCTACAGCTACCGCATCATCGACGGCGAGGAACTCCGCGAGGAGATCCGTACGGAAGCTGAAATCCTGGGCGGGGAGGCGGCACCAAGATGAGCGCCGCGGGCCGCCTGGTCGTGAAGGTCCACCGGCGGGTTCCCCTCGTCGTGGCCGAGGATCCGCTCATCATCGAGGAGATCGTCGCCCGCAAGAAGGCCGCCGCCGACATCGCCGGCCGCCTCAACGAGGGCGTGCTGGTGATCCGCCAGGGTCGCTCGGAGGCCCTCGTGGAGGAGTTGCGCCAAATGGGCCACACGCCGCGGGTTCAAGGGAAGTGAGCAGCGAGTCGGTCGCGTCAGTCGGGTCGGACTGGGCCGGCACAGCCGCCTCCATCCTTTCGCGCTACTCCCCCGAGCTTCTCGAGGCCGTCGCGGCGGCGGTGGTGAAGCCGCGGGGGGCCATCGCCCCCGAAGACCGTGTCGAACGGATCCTCGGCGCGCTCGACAGTCCGGTGGTGATCGACCGCCGGCTCAGGGAACTTTCCGAGGCGTCGCTTCCGGCCCGTCACCTGCTAGCCTTGCTGGCCCACGCCCGCGCTTCGCGGATGCCCCTGGCCGATGCCGTGAGCCTGGTGGCGGCGCTGGGCCATCCGGACCCGCTTTCCGGCGTGAGGGTCGCCTTGGAATGCGGGCTCTTGCTGCCCGACCTGCGCCTGCCCGCGACGGGCGAAACGGGAGGCGGTGTCCTGCACGCGTTCGAGGCGTGGCTGGCCGGGACCCCGGTGTCGAACCTGGCGCTTCTCCTGCCTCCGGTGGTGGGCGCCCGCGCCTTGCCGTTCGCGCTTGGCCTGCCGGATGTCCGCAAGGGCGCGGGCGCCAGGCCGGTGGCGGGCCAGGCGGCTTTCGAGGCCGAGAAGGTCCGCCGGGCGGAACTTGGCCTTCCTCCCCAGGAGGATGAACCCCTGGTTCCCGCCGATCCCGTCATGCCCCTCGGGGGCGCGGTCGAGGCCGATGGCTTTGACATCCCTTGCCGGCTATCGGCGTTGTGGCAGATGGCGGGCGAGGCGCCTGTGCGCATCACGCAGGCGGGTGAGTTTTACCGTCGCGATGCCGACCGCCTCCGGCAGAACTCCAACCTCATCCATTCCGACGACGCCGCCGCGTCGGCCCTGCCCGACCCGGCGGGGTTGTGCGTCGACCTGGCGCGATCGCTGGGCCTGCTGGTGGCGCGCGAGTCGGATCTGTTGCCCGGGCCTTTTCCCGCCGAATGGAAATCGGGCCTGCACGACATGCTCGAAGGGGTCTACAAGGCCCTGTTCCAGGCGAGGTCGTGGAACCCCCGGGATGGATGGAATCCGGATCCCGAGGCGGCCAACCCGTTCCCCTCGGCGTCCCTGCTGGCCCTTTTGCTCTTGGCGGAGTTGCCAGACAGGGATTGGATTCGGCCTGCCGACTTGGAGAAATGGATCCACCGGCATCACCCGTTCTGGATGGGCGCGCAAAGGCCCGGGCGCTCCGCCCCGTGGCTTGAGGCGTGGCTTGCCGGGGTGGCCCATCCGCTGCGCCTCGTGGAATTCGCGCGCGCCGGCCTCACCGACGAAGACGGCCGCGTCACCCGGCTGACGGCGACGGGACGCTGGCTCCTCAGGCGCGCCGACCGGCCCCCCGAACCGCCCGTCTTCCCGCAGGCCCTCGTGGTGCAGCCGAACCTCGAGGTTCTCGTTTACCGCCAGGCGCTTTCCCCGTCGCTCTTGGCCCGGCTTTCCCAGGTGGGTTCATGGCGGAACCTCGGCAACGCCTGCGTGCTCATCCTCGACAAGGACACCGTCTACCGGGGGCTGGAGTCGGGGGAGTCGCTGGAGTCGATCAAGACGCTGCTTGAGAATCACTCCGGCCGGGCGATACCCGGCCCCGTTCACGACCAGCTCAAGACCTGGGCCGGAAGGCGTGAGCGGCTGACGGTGTTTCCCGCGGCGACGCTGCTGGAATTCGGAACGGCCGCCGACCTCGACGAGGCGCTCGCCCGGGGGATGCCCATCCAAAGGGTCGGCGACAGGTTCGCCGTGCTGCTTGACGAGGCGGCGGGCTACAAGCATGTCCGCATCGCCGGCAACCGCGACTACGGACTGGCGCCCGAACCATGCCTGGCCGTGGCTGACGATGGCGTCACCCTGGCCGTCGACATCGGGAAGTCGGACCTGCTGCTTGAGATTGAACTGCCCGTGCTCGCCGACATGGTGGAACAGGGCGAGAGGCGATCGGCGCGCATCACCCCCGACTCGGTGCGGCGGGCCATGGACGCCGGCTGGAGCGCCGAGGAGATCAACCGCTGGTTCCACAGGCGCGCCGGGCATTCGGTCACCCCGGCCATCGCCGCGATGCTCCATGGCCGGGCGGCAACCGCGGTGGTGGCGCGCAAGCTGGTGCTTGAGCTTTCCTCGCCCGAGGTGCTCGATGGCCTGCTCCAGTGGCCGGTGACGGCGTCGTGCCTGGGAGAGAGGCTTGGCCCCAAGGCGGTCGAGGTTCCGCGCGACAAGCTGCCCCTGCTGCTCGAAGGGATGCGGCAACTGGGAATCGATGCCGCGGTCGCGGACTGAGCCGACGGGGGGCGGCCTTCCCTTTCTGGATTGGAAGGACGACGGGTTGGATTCCAAGCCAACCTGTCGTCCTTGGCCTGGCCGCCCGATGTTCGGGACCGCCATGCGGGTTTCTCACCCATTTCGCGGTTGGCAGCCTTGAACAATGTTAGGTGTGCAAGAGCGGGCTTCGCGAATCTTGAGCCACCGATTCGAGTTCATTGTCAGCGAGCGAGGATATCAAAAATGCCCTTGTCGCATGGAATCGACGCGGCTTTTTCCAGCGAGCCGTCCTTGCCGACCTTGTAGGCGGTGATGGTCGCTCCCTCGAAGGCGGTCACGAACAGGTACTCACCTCCCGGTGAAAGGGCGAATCCCCATGGAATCTTGTCGGCGGGGGTTCGGCCAAGCAGCGTAATGTCGCCATTATCCCCGATCCGGTAACGGGTGATCAGGTCGAAGGCCTTCTGGTGTCCGCGGATGCCGGCGAACAGGTGACGCCCATCGGGCGTGATGACGATGTCCGACGAGGAGATGCCGGCCTTGGGCTCATCGGCGGCAAGGGCATCGCAGACTTTCCGGAACTTGAGTCGGCCCTCGGCGTCGCGGTCGTACACGGAAACGCCCAGGTGCTGCTCGTTGCTGAAATAAACGACCGGCAGCTTGGGATGGTAGGCCATGTGCCTGGGCCCGGTGCCCTCGGGCGGCATGGCGTTGGCCGGGGTCATCGGCTCAAGCGAGCCGGTCTCCGAGTTGAACCGATATTGAAGGAGGGCGTTGTTGCCCTTCACATAAGGAATGTAAACATGCCGATTGTCGGGCGAAGGGAGCACGCAGTGGGCTTCCTTGCGACCTTCGTCGCGGCCCGAGAGCCATTGGGTCGGGCTTCCCGAGTCGTCCAGTCCATAGACATCCACGGCGCCGCTGCCGTAGTCGGCGCTCAGCAGGAACCGGCCGGCGCGGTCGGCGCTCAGGTAGGCCGTGCCATGCTTCATGGAGAATGGCTTGTGGCCGGAGACGGCGCCGGATGGATCGAGCCGCACGGTTGTTCCCGGAACATTTCCGGCGGGGCCGCCTCCCGATCCGACATACAGGACGGCCTTGGACGGATGCGCCGCGATGGTGGCTCCCTGGAAGCCCAAGTCGACCTTGGATTCCACCGAAAGTTCGATTCCACCGGGCGTTGGTTTCGCCTTGAGGACGAGCAGTTGCTTGCTTGCCGGACTGGGGGCGTAAACATGAAACGCCGGTTCAGCCAGTCCGGTTGTCGCCAGGATCATCGCGGCCGCGATGACAGCCATGGAACGCCTGATCTCAGTCATGTCTTGCTCCTTGTCTCCAGGTTCAACGCGTTCCCGCCAGCAGTTTTTTCAGGTCACGGCCATCCAGCAGCCACGACAGGTTGAACGAGACCAGTTGGACGGCCCCGTGGCTTCCCTTGGGCCCGCCCTCGAAGATCAGGAATATTTTTCCCTGGCTGGGTGTTCCATGCCGGCCGATGCCAAGATTGGAATAAGCGCTCGGGCCGTCATAGACGAGCCGCTTGACGGGCCATGTTCGGCCGCCATCGAAACTGGCCCAAACCGTTGCCTTTTCCCGGCCTGAGACGATGGAGGCCCCCACCTGGCTGGGCAGGACGCCGGCATCGTTGTCGACATTGCTGTAAAGGAGGATGTCATGCCCCGCAACGGGCAGGCGGATCATTCCTCCCATGAGGCCGTAGGAAGTGCCCCGCGCGCCGTCAGGCAGGTCGGGACTCCGGTAGGCTCCGATCCAAAGGTCGCCGCCATTGTCGCTGTGGGCCATGAAGCGGTTGCCGCGGCTCATGTGCTCGCGGGAGTTGTAAAGGATCCGGCCGTCGGACAATTCCGCGAGGGCGGCCTCGCCCGTGCCCAAGACGGGAAACGGCTTGCTCGTTTGCCAGACGGAACCGCCATCGTCGCTGTAGAGCGCCGTGCTGTAATGGTATGGCCTCCACTCGACGGCGTTGGAACTCTTGGGACCCATGACGCGAGCGGGCATGATCAGCCTGCCCTTGTGTTTTCCAAACGCGAGGGTGATGCCGCACTGCATGGCGGAAACGCCTTCGGTTTTCGGGATATTGCCGAATCCGTCGGGCTTGACCTGGACGCTTTCCCTTGCCCATGTGGCTCCCGAGTCGCGGCTGCGGAAAAGCCATCCGGCGGCTGGATTCACATAAAGGATGTCGCCGTTGGCCTCGTTCACCAGCGAACGGCCTTCCACCGCCCCCGCGGCGATCTCGATGTCGGAATCCCATGTCTTGCCACCATCACGGCTGCGACGGCAGTTGCCACCGCCGGGTGACTGGAAGGCGACAACGGTGCCATCCTTGGCGGTGAGCACCCCGCCCCACCCGCCGCGCTTTTCCCAGAGCTGCTGCATCGGCGTGAGGAATGGTTCCCCGAGGAATTCCTCGATTGTGGATGCCACGGCATGGTTGGAAACCTGCCGGGGGACTTGTGCCTGCGCCTGGGCCAATGGCCAAATCCAGATGGCGGCGATGATTGCGAGGCTGGATTTCATGGAACGATTCCCGAATCGATGGTCCTGGATTCACCTTGGCCAACTTTCCAAATGGTATCACGCATGTTCGCCATGTCGAAAAGCATGACCGGGGTTTCAATTTGTCACCCTGCCTGCGGGAAGAATCGTGATTCACTCATGGGCTTGCCATCGCCGGCGGATCAGCGGAAATCATGCATCAATAATATCGGGATACCTTGGTCCTGATCGGACTCAATATCAAGGCGCTTAAGGGCCCCGGGCGAAGTGAGGGGCGAACGGGCACGATTCGAAGAACTTGTGCTTCAAACAATCCAAAACAACGAAGCTGGCCATACGCCTTGGCCAATTCAATCGCTCGAGCGGTTTTGGGAATCGGGTTTGCGGGTACGGCGCGAATGAAATGGCAACAGCGCGTGCTTGATACGATGGATACAGCGCTGTGGAATGACCTGCCGCCATGGCATTCGAATGCTGCCCGGCCGCTTTCCGGGAAGCGCGATCACCGCGGGTGACGCATGCACGAACTGCCGCTCATCGCGACCATCGCCGCCGGCTTCACCGCCGCCTGGATCCTGGGCCTGGTCACCCAATGGCTTCGGCTTTCACCGATTGTCGGGTACCTGCTGGCCGGAGTGGCGATCGGCCCTTACACCCCCGGCTTTCAGGGCGACACGCACTTGGCCCATGAACTGGCCGAGGTCGGCGTGATCCTGCTCATGTTCGGGGTGGGCCTCCATTTCCACCTGAAAGACCTTCTTGCCGTCAGGTCGGTTGCCATTCCCGGCGCCCTGATCCAAAGCCTCGGGGCGACGGCGGCCAGCATCGCCGTGTTCGCGCTCATGGGCCTCGAGGTCAAAAGCGGCGCGGTCATCGGCATGGCGTTGGCCGTCGCCAGCACGGTCGTCCTGATGCGGGTGCTGATGGACGCCGACGCCCTCAACTCGCCCGCGGGCCATGTCGCCGTGGGCTGGTTGCTGGTCGAGGACATGCTGACGGTGGTCCTCCTGGTGATCATTCCGGTCATGGGGGATTCCGGTCCGGGCGATGGCGGGTTTTGGTCGGGCCCGGTGGCCACGATCGGCCTGGCCCTCCTCAAGCTGGCCGTGTTCCTGGCCATCGTCATGGTTTTGGGATCGCGTGTCGTTCCGTGGACGCTGACCCAGGTGGCGCGCCTCCGGTCTCGCGAGTTGTTCACCCTGACCGTGATGGTGTTTTCCATCGCCATCGCCGCGGGTTCCTATTGGCTCTTTGGCGCCTCGATGGCCTTGGGCGCCTTTTTGGCCGGCATGATGGTGGCCCGTTCCCCGGTCAGCCACCAGGCGGCCGCCGATGCCCTCCCGCTTCGCGACGCCTTCGCCGTGCTGTTTTTTGTATCCGTGGGAATGCTGTTCGACCCATCGTTCCTGGTGCGCCAGCCCCTCATGATGCTCGCCTTTTTGGGCATCATCCTGGTCATCAAACCCCTTTTGGCCATGCTCATCGTCGCGGTGCTTGGTCACTCGGCGCGTACCGCGCTGACCGCCGCGATCGGTCTGGCGCAGGTCGGCGAGTTCTCGTTCATCCTGTCCGAACTGGCGCGCAAGCACGGGCTCATGCCCGATGACGGGCACCATGGCATCGTTGGCGCGGCGATCATCTCGATCACCATCAATCCGCTCATCTTCCGCTCGATCGGGCGAATCGAGGACTGGCTCAGGAGCAAGCCGGCGCTTTGGTCGCTTGTCAACGCGCGCGCGGAGCGCAGGATAGGCGCCTTCAACGACGAAGCGGCCGGGCGGTCCGCCGCCGGTGGCCGCCTGGCGGTGGTTGTGGGTTTCGGGCCGGTCGGCAGGACGGTCGAGCGCTTGCTCCGCGAGGCTGGAATGACCACCGTGGTGATCGACATGAACATGGACACCGTCGCCGCCTTGCGCGAACAGGGCCATGCCGCGGTGTTTGGCGACGCTTCAAGGGAATCGATCCTTGAAAGCGCCGGTGTCGCCCGCGCCTCGCACCTTGTGATCACGCTTCCGCACACCGCGGACCGGGCGGCGGTGGTCGCGGCGGCCCGAAACCTGAATCCCGCGGTGAAAACCTTCGTGCGGGCCCATTACATCCGCGAGCGCGGGGAACTGGAACATGTGGGCGCGACGGCGGCGATCTTCGAGGAGGCCGAGGCATCCGTGGCCTTGGCCAGGCTGGTCCTTGCCGACACCGGGGCCGGCCGCGGGTCGATTGAATTGGCGGTTCGGGAGATCCGGACCAGGATGATTCTCGACAATGTCAGCACCATGCGGTCGCTGCCGGTGCGCTCCGTCATGGTGCCTTGGACGAGGGTGCTGCGACTGTCCTCCGCCGCCGATATCGACGAGGTTCGCCGGCGGGTGAGCGAACTGCGTTTCTCCAGGTGGCCCGTGGTGAGGCCCGATGATGGAATGCCCGTCGGCTACCTGCTGGCCAAGGATCTGATCGGGTTGTCACGGGAGCAAACCGGCTGGGTTCACCTGGTCAGGCCGATGGGCACCATTTCCCCCTCCGCCGATGTGGAATCCGCCCTGCATCATTTCCAGAACGAGGGGGCCACGATCTGCCTGGTCGAGGACGGAGACGCTCCGGTCGGCATCATCACGATCGAGGATCTCCTTGAGCAGGTGGTTGGACGCATCGAGGATGAATATCCGGGCGTTCCCGCCGACACGCTGGGAGATCACCTGGTTGTGACCGGTGAGCTGCTTTGTTTGGCGGGCCGGACGCCGATCCAGGTGATCGAGGAAATGGCCGCCCGCATTCCCTCCGAACTTCTTCCGGCCGGAGCCGGAATTGCCGCGCTGGCCATCGCCCGCGAACGGGAAATGCCCACCTTCCTGGGACATGACATCGCGGTTCCCCACGCGCGGTGCCC
>JAGWVO010000050.1 GCA_018970845.1 Planctomycetota bacterium | reverse complement strand
GATCATGAACTCACGCACCTATCAGCTTTCCGCGACAACCAATGACGGAAACAAGGATGACAACAGGTACTTCAGTCACGCCGTCTCGAGGTTGCTGACTGCCGAGCAGTTGCTTGACGCCATCTGCCAGGCGACGGAAATGCCGGAGAAATTCGCTGGCCTGCCAGCGGGCACCCGCGCCACCCAGTTGCCTGACGGCGAGGTCAACAACCTTTTCCTCAAGACCTTCGGCCAACCCGCCCGTGAGTTGGCTTGCGAATGTGAGCGCGAAAGCGATAGCAACCTCGCGCAAGCCCTTCAACTGATCAACGGGCCGACGATCAATGATAAACTACGGTCGGCAACCAATCGGGTTGGCCGCCTCATTCAGGCTGGCAAGTCCGACAAGGAGATATTGGATGATCTCTACTACAACACCCTTTCCCGTCCACCATCAGCGGAGGACGAGAAAATTGCTGTCGCCCACATTGCCAAGGTGAAGGATCGCAGGCGTGGGCTTGAAGATCTTCACTGGGCCCTCATCAACGCCAAAGAGTTCCTTTTCCGCCACTAAAACCGTGGTTTGGAAACCGAATGCCAAGCCTGCATGGATTGCTGTTGCTTCCAGATCGGGAGCAACATGGGATTCTCAGGCACGAAAATGGCTTGATCACCTCAATCGAATTCACCCAACCGGCCTTCTTTCCTGGAACTGGTTGCCGAAGTTGGAATGGCGTAATATCACCGGGATTTGTCGATATTCATGTTCATGGTGGTGGAAACCATGATTTCATGGATGGAACCACGGAAGCCTTTCTCGGAGTCTGCAGATCCCATGCCCGTCATGGGACCACAAGCCTGTTGGCCACATCGACGGTGGCTCCCGACCGCCTCATTCGCCGGTTTTTAGACAAGGCCAAATCGCTCATCAATCAGCCAACAGGGGGCGCGAGGATCCCCGGAGTGCATTTGTACGGGCCGTTTTTCGCGCCTTTGGCCAAGGGATGCCATCCTTCGGATGGGCTGGTGAATCCGAGCGATTGCGAATATGGGTCGATGCTTGATCCAGCGGTCGTGCGGACAGCAAGCGTTGCTCCCGAGTTGCCGGGTGCCGAGGCATTCGCCAAGGCATGCAAGGAATCCGGGGTGCGGTTGAACCTAGGTCATTCCCACGCGACATTCCAGCAGGTCGAGCAAGCCGTGGCATGGGGTGCCAGGCATGTCGATCACCTGTTCTGCGCCATGTCTGACCGTGCGAGGTTGAGGCAATTGCAAACCTATCCCATGCGGGGCGGGTTGATGGAGGCAACCCTTTGCCTTGATGCTTTGACAACCGAAGTGATCGCGGATGGTCGGCACCTGGCAGATGAGCTTCTGTTGCTTGCCTACAAGATCAAGGGACCAGGCAGCCTGGCCTTGGTCACCGATGCGATGCGTGCCATGGACTGTGCGGATGGTCCGGCCGTGTTCGGACCGATGGAACTTGGTGAAGTCGTGATCAAGCGGGATGGGGTAGGCCTCACCACTGATGGAAAAGCCCTGGCTTCGTCAGTCTCAGGGATGGATCAGGGATTTCGCACCATGCTGAGGGCGACCAAGGCTCCGCCCCACCTGGTGGCACGCATGGCAAGCCTGACTCCGGCGAGGGTGGCCGGCTTGGATTCAACCATGGGTTCCTTGGAGGTTGGCAAAAAGGCGGATTTTGTCCTCATGGATCCTGAGTGGAGCATCCGTGAGACATGGGTGGATGGTGGATTGGTATTCAAGGCATAAAGTTTCAAAGACACCTTCGAAACATTTCCAGTGCCAGGCTTGTTGCGTGGCGGGTCGCCTCGGCATCGTATCGTTCGCCCTCGTCACGCGCGAAAGCGTGCGCCGCGTTGAACTCATGCCATGAAAAATAGACACCGGCTTTCTCAAGGGTTTCGTGAATGACCGACCTTCCATCCGGTGGCACATGGGGATCCTGCCTGCCAAAAACCAACAGCAATTCACCACGGATTTCCCCCGCCCTTGCCAGTGAATCGGCATGGCCTCCCCTTCCTAATGTTCCTGAATGAAGGTCGGTGGGATAAAGGCAGGCTGTCGCGGCTACTTCGGAAAACAGCGCGGCGCGAAAGGCAAGGTGTCCTCCAAGGCAAATTCCAAAAGCTCCCAGATGTCCGCTGCAAGCTGGATGGGCCTTGAGGAATCGCGCGAGTTCCCTGATATCCTGGTCGAACTCTGCCATGGATATAATTGATTTGAGGTCATTGCCACTTGCCTTGCCGGCTTCATCGTATCCAAGCACCGTTCCGGCCGGTTCGTGGGCGTGGTAAACCTCGGGAACGGCAACAACATAACCGTGGGATGCCAAAAGGATGGCCAATCGCCTGACAGGATCCGTTGCCTGAAAAATTTCGGAATAAAACAGCAATCCGGGTCGCGGATGGGATTCGCGCCCCGGTTGCCGGGGAATGAACAAATGCGTTCGCATCAATCCAGTCGGCGTTGAAACATCAGTTTCCGACTGGGTGACAATCATTCGAGGATTCCAGAAAGTGCTTTCATTTCACCGTGATCAAACGGTCTTCCTTGGGGAATGTTTCCAAGGAAAGGCCCTTGAAGTGGATTTCCTGCGGAATCGAGTTTGAGTGCAATTGGAGTCCGATGGGACCGGACTTGATTCGCTTCGGTTCGGGATCGCGCCAATCAACGACGGCGGAACCATTGATGGCGACCCGCACCCGATTGCCTTGAGCCAGCACCTCGATGTCGTTCCAGTCGTGTTGTTTTCCGACCTTTTTGGCAGGGCCACCATCGACGCCGAGACCGTTCCTGCCGAACAGGTCGTACATCCCGTATCCGGAAGGAAACATCACAAGGTGACCGGCATAGGTGTGTTCCGAGCGGTCCTTTTCAGGTTCCTTGCTTACCCCTGGTCGCACCTCGCCCCAAAAAGAAATCCCCGAATGCATTTCAGATTCAACGAGCTTGGCGGAAAAGATCACCCTGAAATCGCTAAATGATTCCTTGGTCAACAGGTAAGTGCTGAACTTCAAGGGCTTGGTGTTCTTGGCGATGATCAAACCGTCCTTGACAGACCAAAGGTCCTGATAACCAGACCAGCCATCGAGGGTTTTGCCGTCGAATAACTTCAGGCTCTTGGATTCACCCTTGAGTGGAGGCACCTCGGGCGCCACCTTATTGGCCGCTTTGGTGGGTGGGGAAGGCTTTTTCTCTTGCGATTGAGCCATGCCAATGAATATCGCAGCCAGAATCAGGGAGAGTTGTCTCATTTCGGCCTCGCTTGTTGCATGTTTGGTAAAACCTTATGCCTTGTACCATGAATTCATGAAAGTTCCCATGGCGTGGGTTCTCATTTCGGGGTGCCTGAAACGATTTCCTGCTGTTGGAGATATGGTTGGAAGTTACACCTCATCGCAATTTCTTGGATAAGGGGCCTGCGGCGCCGTGTCTTGCAGGGACGCTCCTGGCCTGAGGTTCAGCAACATACCGGTCGGCCTATCGCAACGCAAACTTTCCCGCATTCAGGGGGAATTTTGGCTGCGGGTTTCGCGTTGCGATGGATGCCTGAACCCGAATCACCGAACTTTCAGGGCGATCAGTTCCTTGTCATCGCGAATGACAAGGATGCCTCCAGACAGAGCCGGATGCGCCCAGGTTGGGCCGCAGACCTTGGATTTGGCCAAAGTCTTCATTCCCTCGTTGTTGGCTTCAAAAAGGGAGATCTGGCCAAAGTCATCATGCATGAGGAACCGTCCATCCGAGAGTCGCATCAACGCAGCGTGGTATTTACCAACCCCCTGCTGGCTCCATAATTCCTTTCCTGTTGATGTTTCCACACAGCGCAGCACCGACGAGGGCGGAGGCAGCAATCTGCCCGTGACAGCAAGCAATTCCTTCCCGGAGGAAGTGGGCACTGGAGTCGAGAAATAGCAGGTCAAGGATGGGTTCTTCCAGTTCACCTCGGGTTTACCATCGGCGGGCTTCAGGGATACCGAGCCATAGGTGACGCTGGCCGCCAAGATAGAACCGCCAAGAAGAACGGGAGTCGTCGAGCTTTCATTCAGTTTGTCAACAAGGGGAAACTTCCAATCCGGCTGGCCGGTGGCAGGATCGAGGGAGGCCAAGCCGGCCTGTGTCAGGACAAGCAGGCGGCCTTTGGTTCCTTCGCCAGCAAGCACGGGAGAACTGTAACTGGCGCGTTCATCCATCGATTTCCAAATGACCTTTCCATCCTCCAAAGACAAGCAAATGACTGCCGCCTGCTTCCCACCCACCATCAAAAAAACTTTGCCATCGTGAATAAGGGGGGAGGAGGAAGCTCCAAAAAACAGGTTCTTTCCGCCAAATTCCCGAAGCGTGTCGATTTTCCACAGTTCCTTGCCCGTTGCCATGTCGCGGCAGGCCAAAACGCCGGTCACTCCATGGCTGACCACCTTGCCGGAACTGGTGGCAGGGGTGGCGCGTGGACCGGTTCCGAATGAGTTTTCGAACGGTTCCCGTTCGTTTTCCGCTACCCAGACGGTTTTGCCTGTCTTGAGGTCACGCGCGGTGAGTTGTTCGGAGTTCTTTCCTGAAACGCGGGTGTGGAGAAGAACGAGTCCGCCAGCCACGATGGGTGAGCTGTGCCCTTCCGCAACTTGGGTTTTCCACAGCACCTCAGGCTGGGCCGTCCATGGGGTAATGGTTTCTTGCGAGGTTCCGTCCCGGCGGGGACCGAGCCAGCCCGGCCAATCCTCACACCTGCCCACCTGGAAGGTTGTCAGGCCAATGGCAACACAAAGCGGGAGGATGATGGCTCGCATGGATGATGGCTCCCGGATTCAGGTAAGTCCAGACTGGCAGCATACCTTCCATCAAGGAAATGGTGGAGGGGGGCGTAGCACCAATCCAACCCGTGTCGGTCAGCGACCGCCTTGATCATGGAGATCCCTTTCTCCATGATTCCCGGCATCGCCTCGGCAAATGCCGGGTCGCAAAAGAAAACCCTGCAGCCAAGCGGGCGGGCTTGGCGTGCCTCGCATCGGCCCTTCAATTGGAATGGGCATCCCGAGTCATCCTGTCTTGATTCAGCGGAAGGTTGGAAAGGGGCGCCATCCAAGAGTATTCGGGCTTCCATTTGGCTGATAAAAAGGGTGTGCCCAAACTCGGGGAACCGGCAGCATCGCCCCGAAACGGTGCAAGTCGGTGATAATAATGAGACCTGATTATCGGCCCATTCGTAAACCGCCAGCACTTCATCCCGCCAAGCAGGCAAGGGTGTCATGAAAGATCTTCAAGCCTGCCGGTGCTGTCGCCATGACGGGTGATTCCCGTCACCCCCATGCGATCAATGAGGCTGAGGTGCAAGTTGGCCAATGGTGTTTCACCTGGATACTTTAGGTGCCTACCCGGCTTGATTGATCCGCCTCCCTTTCCGATGAGCAAGATCGGCAACTCGTCGTGATTATGCCTGTTCCCGTCGCCAATTCCGCTGCCATAAACCAGCATCAGATTATCGAGGATGTTGCCCTGGCCTTCCCGCGATTCCTTGAGCCGTCCAAGGAAATGCGCCAGAACGCCGGTGTGGAAGGCGTTGATCTTTTGGATTTTGGCTTGTTTTTCGGGGTTCTGTCCGTGATGGGAAAGATCATGATGCCCTTCGGGCACACCGATGAACTTGTAGCTCCTGTTGGAACCCTCATTCGCAAAAACGAAGGTAGCGACCCTCGTTGCATCTGATTTCAAGGCCAGCGCCAGCATGTCGGCCAATAGGCGGAGGTGATCGGCCGGGTCGGATGGTGAAGAAGCCGGCGGTTTCACGCCTTCGGGCACGGAAGGACGATTGGCCGCGGTTTCCCCGACCTTGGCCAAGCGCCTTTCCACCTCGCGGATGCTCTCAAGGTATTCATCGACCTTCCTGGCATCATCAGCAGCCAGTTTGCCCCGCAGCGATTTCGCGTCCTGAATTACCATGTCGACGATCCGAGCCCGGCTGGCCCGCCGAGTCGGGTCGTTTTCCGATGTCGTACCAAAAATCCTGCCAAAAACAGCAACAGGATCAGTTTCCTTGGAGACGGGAGTTGACTCCCCTTTCCAAGAAAGGTTGGCGGAATAAGCACATGAGTAGCCTGAATCGCATCCCCCCGCATTGAGTCCCTTGTCGGCTCCTATCTCCAATGAAGGGAGGTGGGTTCGGTCGCCAATTTTGGTGGCCACCACTTGGTCCGCCGAAATGCCAATCCGTATGTCCGCGCCGGCGGTTTTTCGTGCCTGGCGGCCGGTCAGGAATGTGGCCATGGCCCTGGCATGGTCACCTGGACCATCCCCGTTGGCCCGAGCCTTGTCCGCCGTCAAACCCGAGAGGACAGAAATGTAATCCCGATATGGCGCCAAGGGACGAAGCGTTTCGGGTAATTCCGGGGCAAGGGAACCGGTTTCCGCCGGAGTCCAGGCAGGCATGTGGGCGCCATTGGGAATGTAAATGTAAACCAGTCGCCTTGGCGGAGCCTTGGCGTTCCCCCACGCCATTGATTCAAGCCAAGGAAGTGCCAGGCAAGTTCCGGCGCCTCGCAGGAAAAGTCTTCTGCCTATCTGGTCAATCATGGATTGGCTCCCGGCTTTTCAGCTCTTCCGCGCCTGATGAAGGGTTCGCTCATGGTCACGAAAACAACGAGATCGGCAAAGCCCCAACGCTTTTTCTTCAAATCCGCGACGATCCGGTCAACCTCGCAACGATCTTTCGCAACAAGGGATCGACCCAAGGCGTAGGTCATCACCTTGCGCGTAAGGCAATCAGCAAACACCTCTGGATTCTCGATCAGGATCTTTCGAAGTTCCGATGGATTGGAAAACTTTTTTCCACCGGGAAGCAATCCGGCAGAGTCGATCGCCTTGCCATCATCGAAGGCTCGCCACTGGCCCACGGCATCGAAATTTTCCAATCCGAAACCAAGGGAATCCATTTTCTCATGGCAAACGGCACAGTTGGGGTCCCGGCGGTGTTCTTCCATTCGCTGGCGCAGTGATGCCGCCTTCCTTGATCCAGGATCGTCCTTGAGTTCAAGAACACCAGGCGGTGGGGGGGGCGGTGGAGTTCCAAGGATGTTTTCAAGGATGAATTTCCCCCGCTTGACTGGAGAGGTTCGAGTCGGGTTGGAGGTCACCAGCAAGACGCCAGCCATCGCAGTGACGCCTCCCCGCTTTTCATCCGAGAATTCATGCTTCCTGAATCCCGCGTTTCGGACCTTGGATTGGCTGAAGCCGTAAAACTTGGCAAGCCTGTCGTTGACAAATGTGTGCTTGGAGTCGATGAACTCGATGATGGGCCTGTTTTCCTCAAGAAGATTTGAGAAAAACATCTCACATTCAACGGCCATGTCCTCCTTGAGGGATTCTGTGATTCCCGGAAAGCGCGAGGAATCTGGCTGGATGTTCTTGAGGTTCCTGAGTTGAAGCCATTGCCCCGTGAAGTTCCGGGCGAATGCCTTGGCTTTGGGATCCTTCATCATTCGTTCGGTTTGTGAGCGGATACCCTCGGAAGTGTCGAGTTTGCCAGATGCCGCGGCATCCAGCAACGCCTCATCGGGAACGCTGCTCCATAAAAACAGGGACAATCGGGTTGCCACCTCGTATCCGTCAAGCCGTCGATCCAGGCTACCTGCTGTGGGGTCGGCTTCAACAATAAATAAAAAGCGCGGAGAAACTAACGCGGCGATCAACGCCGCCGAGAAGGTTTCATCCGGCTTGGAACCCGAGGCATCTGAAATTTCCGCAAGTTTAGCGATTTCAGCCGCTTCAGGCGGTCTTCTCCAAGCCTTTCGCAAAAACCGTTCGATTGACGGTTTGAGTTGATCCTGTCGGGTCGGGATTTCCAACTTGGCACCAGCGCCCCTTCTTGATGGGCCTTTCAAGGCCTGCATCACGGCGGATTCAGCGCTTGCTAAATACTTCTCAAGATGGAGGGGGCTCAGGGACAGTACATCGGCCTGATTATCAAAACCGTCGCCAACATCATCGGCGGGCAGGTCCTCGCCCGCCCTGAATCCAATCCCAAGCAGGTCCCGGATGGCGTTGCCGTATTCTTCACGATTCAATCTTCGCAGCACGACCCTGCCGGGCGAAGGTTTGCCGTCGCACCTCACTCCCAAGGCTTTTTCATCGATCCATTGGTTGATTCGGTTTGATGAGTCCGCAGAGGGGCGTTTTTTCCCATCCGGTGGCATCTCCCCCGTGCGAAGTGCCTTTGCGACCTTATCCCATTGGAGTTTGAACTCAACAGCCTTGGACTCCGAGTCGGGCAGGTTGATTTGAAAGTCGCCCTTGGACTTATTCCCTGAATGGCACTCAGCACAGTGTTGCCTAACAAATGCGACAACATCCTTCGCATAGGAAGAATCGCCTGTTGTCAGAATCAGAATGGAAAGAAGCATTTCAATTCCGCAATGCAATCATGTCTGCTTACAGTCTGCCGGCATATTTAAGGCAGGGCAAGTGAGTATGCATTCTCACAATTGAAAGACAAATTAGAGTTGGGGGGAGTCGAGCATGGGAATCATCCAGCGTGCGGGACATTGACTGGGGATTGTCGGAAGCTGGATGATTCCCATGCGTCGGGCGGGGCAAAACTGGGCCAGTTGAATCCCAGCATTGCCTCGGACATCTGGACGCGAGATGCCCCCCGGGCCTTCCGGGAAAATTGACGAAAAAGGCAATGAAAATTTTGTGCCAATGATTCACTAATTAAGATTGGGCTCATTTCTTAGGATTTTTAGGTGATTTGACTGTGAGAATAGGGCCCGAAAGCCGTCTGGCCGTCGGAAAGTCCGACGGCCAGACGGAATTCTCGTCGGCTGTTGTTTTGGGTTAGTTGGCGGAAGATCCAAAGTCGCCCTTAACGCGACGGTAGGAACTGTGGATGTGATTGGCTGGATTACCTTCCCCATCAGGCTGAACATTAAGATATTGGATCAAATATCCAGGAGCTTCAATTCTGTAGGTGGTCGGATTGCCCTTGGCATTTTTGTCCCTGAAAAATTGAAACTTGACTGAAGCTGCCGGTTGTCCCTTGATCAGGGCCAATTCCCTGGCCTCGAGTTCGGCGGGCAATCGGCCCGTATACTCGCGCAGCAATTGCCCAAGCAAACCTGACTGGTTTTCATTGAAGGAATCCGTTGCCAAGCCATCACCCGTGAGGGCGGTGGCGGGAGGCTTGGATTGGCCCTGGTCGATTTCAATTCCTGCCTTGGCGGCCTCGGCCTTGGCGACTTGGTCTGGTGAGAATGAGCCGATTAATTTGAGTGCGATTGAAGCGCACCCCTCAATGCTCAATTTCCCCTTTTCAGGCCCCGACCTCACCTCGGCAGGATTCGCACCAAAGAAAGCCGGTGTTGTGCCCGTGACCTCCAAACCGCGAAGGCTGAAATTCAGCGCCAAATGATGGCCTTCCCATCTCCACCCCCATCCCGATTCCGATCCTGGTTCCCCAAAAACGCTGATGAAATACCATCCAGGGTTTCGAACGTTTCCTCCAGGCTTTTCCTGACGATTCAGCACAGATTCAAGATTCATAATATCTAGGGCTGATTGGTATCCCCTGTCGCTGGTGCCCGTGCGCAACAAAGCCAAGGCTTTTTCCTTTTGCGCTTGGGACAACAGTTCCAGCCGGATTCCCTTGCGAGTCGGATTTCTTTGTTTGTCCTGAAGCGGGACAAAGTTCCAGTTGGTTCGCTCCTTGTCGCCAAAATCAAAAACAGCTTCCTTTTTTCTGTCGGCTTCAAGACTCGAGAGAAAATCCTTGGCGGCCTTGGTCATTTTGCTGCCGGATGTTTCCTCAGCCAGATAGCTTGTGGCAGACGATCCAACGGCTAGCGCCAAAAGGCCGGCAATAGTGAGGGTTAGGGCGAGAGCCTTGCCGGATCGAAATCCCGAGCCATCGCATCGACAAGCCATGTTGGACCATCCTTTGAAATCTTAATTCTGTGACTTCAGAATCCGGGGGCAATTTCCACGACACGGTACTTGAGAGTGCCCTTGGGAACAACTATTTCGGCGATGTCGCCTTTTCGCTTTCCAAGCAAACCTCTCCCCCTTGGGCTGGTGATGAGAATCCTTTTGTTGGCAGGATCCTCATCGCCGGGTCCGACAAGGGTGAATGTGGTTCGTTCGTTGGCGTGATCCAAGTCCTCGACGGTGACCCTGCAACCAAATACGACTGTTTCGGTGGATAGGCTGGCGGGATCCACGATTTCAGCGCAAGCCAAATCTTCCTTCAGGCTGTCAATTCTCGCCTGAAGCATTCCCTGATCTTCCCTGGCAGCATGATACTCGGCGTTTTCGCTCAAGTCCCCAAGGTCACGGGCTACAGCGATTCTTTTGGCAATCTCGATCATCTCGACATTTTGCAAGCGGTCGAGTTCTGCTTTCTTCTTGTCGTAACCCTCACGGGTCATCGGGATTCGTCCACCCGCCATGATCATACCCTCTCGGCTCTTTCGTTATGTCTTTCAAAAAATGAACCGGCGCGCAGGCACCGGTCAGAGTGAACGAAGAAACATCTTCATATTGTGAGGACTGAACTTCAGCCATGCAAGGGGGCTTCAGGCTTTGGAGGTTGCTAAATCTTGATCATCCTCATTCTTGCAAGAATATCTTCTTCTCTGATGAGTTGTCCTTTTCCAGCACCGGGACAGGTCGCGGTCGTTTTCTCCCATGCGGATGGGGATATAAGGTTGCTTTCCCAAAACGGCCACGATCGGCACTGCCGGGGGCGTGCTTCGTAAACTAAGCAACCTTGGCCTGGTTCATAGTAAATGCAATCACCGTTCACTTTTTCGCGAATGCTCCTACCCCTCGCCGTTTTGAATGTATGCATAGCCAAAACCTCTTCGACCGGAAGGCCCTGAGCCTTGGCCAAAGCTTCTATTTCCTGATTATTCACCCAGACATAACCAGGCTTGCCTGAACAGCAATCGCCGCATCGTGTGCATTCGAACCTCAGGCCTGCCGCAAACCAATGATCCGACATTCCCTCAACTCCACCCAACGGCCAGATTGACCACGCCAATCAGCATGCATTAATATATATGATCGATTCAAAATCATCTGCTGGATATCATCATGCCTTCACGCAAACCTCGCCCGTCCCAATCCACCCCACAAGTGGCAGGGTTCCTTGGAGTAGGTTTGGACAGGACGGATGAAACGCGAAGGGTTACTGAAAGCGAACATTTCCTCCTTCTCGGTGGTTCCGCTGAAACCCACGAACGAATGCAGGATGTGGCCATTCGTTTTGATGAGAAACTGAAGGTCAAGGGAAAAAGGCTCCAAGACACTTGTACCCAGGAAGCCTTGGATATCCTTCGAGATTCCATGCGATCGTGATTTATCTTGCGGGGATCGCGGCATGGACGCATCGATTGACCCAACCGACGAAGCACTGATGCGCCAAAGCCTCTCTGGGGATTTGTTCGCCAGGGAAAGGCTGGCCGAGCGTTTCCTGCCGGATGTTCACCGCCTTTGCCGATATCTCTTAAGAAATCATTCGGCTGTTGATGACGCGGTGCAGGAATGTTTCCTCAGGGTGTTTCGTTATTTGAAACGCTGGGATGGAAGGCCGCCTCGTCCTTGGATTTTGACTATTGCCTACAACCGGTGCGTGACATTGCGCCAGCAAGCCGGGCGAATCAGGCATGAGTCCTACCCGCGCGAACCGATTCATCAGGCCATGCAGCATGAATCGCTGGTCGAATCGGAGTTGGAAAAGGCCATTGCATCAGCTCTCGCGTCAATCAGGCCGGAGTTCAAGGACGCGCTGGTGCTTCATCATGTCCTTGGCCAGTCCGTTGAGGATGTTGCCATCCAGATGTCCGTTCCCTTGGGCACCGCCAAGACATGGTTGTCCCGGGGACGCAAGGCGCTATGGGAGATCCTGAAATCTAACGGCCATGTTGAGGGTGACATACCAAGGCAGGTCAGGGAGGACCGCTGAAATGGGTTGTTCCAATCTGAGGGGATCGCTCGAGCGGTGTTGGCCTGCCTTGCCTTCCGATCCCGAGCATTTCCGACACCTGCGCGAGTGCCCCGAATGCTCCGCTGCCATTTCAAAGCATGCGCGAGTCGCCAATCTGCTGGAGGGGTTCAGTTCAGGAGTCACTCCTTCCAATGAACTGTCCCTTCGGGTCAAGATGCTGGCGAGGAGCGGAGTATCCCGGGCCTGGCCGGCCAAACGACAGGTCGCGTTGGCAAGCCTTTTGCTGCCCTTGGCCATCATGTCCGCCATGCTGCTGAGAGATTTTGATTGTCCAAAACATGGCGGCAATGCTTCACTGGACAAATCGGGCGCGGTCGATGTGAACATGGTCAAGGTGCAGGGCACCTTGGTCCTTGACAGGGCTCTCACCGCGGTGGAACCGCTGGCCCAAGTCACCGCTTCGGCAATCAGTCGCATGCTGCTGGAAATCGCCGAACCAATCCGGGTGATGAACAGATCCTGACCAGTCGTTTCATAATTCAAGAGGGAATGGCATGTGGATAGTTTCGATGGCAATCATACTGGCGGCGCCTTGCCAAAGCGCCGAACCTAGCCAGACCATCGAGCAGGTGAAAAAAAGGATTCTGGAAGTCCGTTCCAAGGCTGGCAAATCCGATATCTCCAAAATTGACGATATTGAAGTTTACCTGCTGGCCCATGAGCGACTGCGGGTGGAAAACGGCAAGAACGCTCCCGCGCTTCGCAAGGCAATGGTGGACGAGGCTTCCGAGCGGCTGGATCACATGAGCGGGGGAAGGGCTCCATGGCAGGATGCCGAGGGAGGGTGGTCCTGTGTGGCCTACAGGTCCCGGGTGGATGATTCCCTGCAGCCCTGCGCCATATTCCTCCCCTCCGGATATCACCTTTCCGGCAAGAAATGGCCCGTGGATGTTGTGCTGCATGGCCGTTCCGATGGAATGACCCATGCATCATTCCTTGCCGCGCATTCCAAAACGAGGAAGCCTTCAAGGGTGGACAGGGTGGTCTTGGAGGTGTTTGGCCGGGGGAACGTGGCCTACCGATGGGCCGGAGAGACTGATGTATTCGAGGCTATGGAAGCCCTTTGGAGCAGGGAAACAGCCAAGGGCAGGGTCAAGCTTCTCGATCCTGACCGGGTCGTTCTGAAGGGCTTTTCCATGGGTGGGGCTGGAACCTGGCACCTGGGGTTGCATCATCCCGATCGCTGGACTGCCATCCAGCCAGGGGCTGGCTTCACGAACACCATCGGATACGCGAAAACTCTTCCAGAGAACTTGCCCGCGTGGCAATCAAGAATTCTGACCCTTTATGATGCCCAGGCATCATCCGCCAACGCGTGCATGGTTCCCGTTGTGGCCTATTCCGGCGGGGATGATCCCCAAATCGATGCGGCAAGAAGGATCGAACAAGCCCTCAAGGGTTGGACTGGAAATCCCCCGTTGAGGTTCGCCCATATCGTTGCCCCGGGCTTGGGGCACAAAATGCCGCCGGAATGGGAAGCCAAGGTCGGCGAGGCCTTGGCGCCCCATGTCGCCGCGGGAAGGCGTGAGCCTGACCATATCCGTTTCCTGACCCATTCGGTTCGCCATGGAAAGTGCTACTGGGTGGAAGTCCTCGGTCTTGAAAACCACTACGCGCCCTCAACCATCGAAGCCAAAAGGAACGATGCGGCCGGGGAAGGCCTTGTAGTTTCAACCAAGGGCATCACGGCATTGCGATTGTCCCTTGGAGGGGCCAAGCCTGGTCCCGTCGTCAAACTCACAATTAACGGCCAACTTGTTGAAGCAAGTGTGCGTGGCGATTCCAAGGGATCTGGCATGGTTGAGTTGGCCAAGTCAGGAGAAACCTGGTCGGATGGGATCGCCGCGAGAAAATTCATTGCCTCCATGCGAAAAAAGCCGGGTCTCCAAGGTCCCATCGATGACGCCTTCATGGAACGGTTCATTTGCGTCATCGGCACGGGAAAGCCGCGGAATCCCATCGCCCATGATCTTGCGATGTCGAGATTGCAGTCGTTTCGCGATCAATGGAGGACATACCTCCATGGAGAGGTCATTGTTCGCAAGGATACGGAGCTTTCCCAAAGGGAGCGTGGCGAGGCCAACCTGATCCTGTTTGGAGACCCCTCGGCGAACAAGGTGCTGGCGGATATTCTTCCGCGACTCCCACTCAAGTTTGTCGGATACGACTTTGTGATGGGGGATGCGCGTTACAACTCAGCGGCGCATTTGCCCGTGCTGATTCATCCGAACCCCTACAACCCGGGCCGCTATGTTGTGATCAATTCCGGGCATACCTTCGGCCAGTCGGAGTTGAGGGGAACCAACGCCCTATTGTTTCCGCGCCTTGGGGATTGGGCCGT
>JAGWVO010000549.1 GCA_018970845.1 Planctomycetota bacterium | reverse complement strand
AAGCAGGGGCACGAGGACAAGGCCCTGCGCGTGGAACTGTTGCCACCGGTGCCCAACGAGATTGTCAAGGACTATGCCCTTGCCGACGGCGCGGAGGACACCGAACTGCGCGCGGCGGTGCGCACGGCCCGCATCAACCTTTGGTCGGTTAGCAACGCGACTCCGCCGGCCGACATCAAGGACAAGGTGCTGGCCGCCCGTGCCCGCAACAAGAAAAACCTCGACGCCCTTGTCGACTATTACGGCAAGCCGGCCGAGGAGAACCGCTTCAAGGCCGATGTCGAGCGCAACCAGCGGGATGTCGCGGGGGTGTACGCCGTGCTCGAGGAAGACCTCGAGAACCTCACCAGCGACGACATGAAAAAAGCGCTGGAGAAGGAACCGAAGAGGTGGCAGGCCAATTACCGTTACATGGTCAGCAGGATCGAGGCGCAGATCGCCTTCCTGTTCGAGTACCAGTCGATGTTGGGTCTTATCCGCAAGGAGTTTCCGCCCTTGGAGAAAAACCACAGCGGCTGGAGGCTCGCGAGCGCCACCAAGCTGCGCGGAGACCGCAAGGGCCAGCAGTTGGCCAAGTCGGCCGCCACGGGCCTCGAAAAACTCGGCAAGGAAACAGCCGGCAGCCCTTGGGCGATCATGGCCAAGCGCGACCGCCTCACGGCCCTGGGCCTTGAGTGGCAAAGCTCCGCCGGTCGCAAGGAGTGACGATTCATGCTGGCTTGCCTGCTGGCGGCGCTTCTCGCGGGCGCCGACCAGGCCCGTCCCAATGTCGTGCTGATCATCTCCGATGACCAGGGATGGACCGACTACGGCTTCATGGGGCATCCAAGGGTCAAGACTCCCCATCTCGACAAACTGGCCGCCGAGTCCCGATTGTTCACCAGGGGGTATGTCACCAGCAGCCTCTGTTGCCCGTCGCTATCCGCCATCCTCACGGGGCGATATCCGCACCAGACTCGCATCACGGGCAACGAGCCACCAACTCCCGCCGGCATCGCCAAGGGCACCCGTTACCGCGATCCTGGCTTTTTGGAGCAGGTACGAAGGCTCAACGGATTCCTGCAGGAACAACCCCGTATTCCGGCCTTGTTGGCGGCCAAGGGTTACCGTTCCTTCCAAGCTGGAAAGTGGTGGGGGGGATCCTTCGCCACCGGCGGCTTCACCGACGGAATGAGCCATGGTGATCCGCTCCGGGGCGGACGCCATGGCGACGAGGGACTGGAGATTGGCCGGAAGACCCTCGAGCCAGTGACGCGTTTCATGGACAAGTGCCAGTCCGACGGCGCGCCGTTTTTTGTCTGGTACGCGCCCATGCTTCCCCACACGCCGCACAACCCGCCACCCCGCTTCATGGACCCCCAGCGGGAAGGGGCCTCGTCATTGCCCCAGGCGAGGTATCTGGCCATGTGCGGATGGTTTGACGAAACCTGCGGTCAACTGCTCAGGCATCTGGACGATAAGGGCCTGCGCGAGAACACAATCGTTGTTTATGTCACGGACAACGGCTGGATTCAGGACCCTGCGGGCCCGGGTTATCGGTCCGACAGCAAGCAGTCGCAATATGACGGCGGTTTGCGCACGCCAATCATGATCCGCTGGCCCGGAAAGGTGAAGGCCACCAAAATCGAGAAACCAGTTTCCAGCATCGACATCGCGCCGACAATTCTCCGCGCGGTGGGCATTCCAGCGCCTGACTTATTAACTGGAATTGATTTGCTGGATGACCGAAAAGTTTCATCCCGCGGGCCGGTCATGGGCGCGTGTTTTCTTCACGATGCGGTGGATATCGAGAAACCTTCCGCTAGCTGGACCTATCGATGGATGATTGATGGTGACCACAAGAGGATTCTTCCCAATCCCAAGACAGTCGCCAAAGCCAACAAACCGGGCCGGGGATTGGGGCCTGAGCTTTACAAAATCACCAGCGACCCGTTCGAGGAAACGAACCTCAACGCCATGGAAATGGATCGCGCCAATCGAATGGATGCCGTTTTGGCAGGCTGGTGGACACCCTAAATTCCGCGCGTAGTGACGAAACCGGAAAAATATTGGAAAGATGTGGGAGAGATCCTGCCCCAAACTGCGTCTAACTTGATAAGTATGAATAGGCAATCAGACGGTCTGGTTGTCGGGGATGGAAGGCGTGAGTTCTGGTTGATAAGTCATTATCCTACCGATCCTACCGAAGCGCACGCCCTCATCGCGGATACCCCTGGCCTGAAAAGATTCGCACCCGAGGAGACCGCATCCCGGGGTTCTAAAGCGGAGGTTCTGGATCGTTGAAGATCTTCGTC
>JAGWVO010000049.1 GCA_018970845.1 Planctomycetota bacterium | reverse complement strand
CGCTCGGCTCCACATTTTTGACTTGTGGGAGCCGAGCGCCGTCAGGCGCCGGGTCTGTCTCAGTTCATTCCCCATTCGGGCAACGGTTCATTCCGGCGCTTGCCGGAACTCTCATCGCCTTCGGGCCCGATCAGGATCTTCGTGTGAAAGGCGCGAAACGATTGGTCGAGTTTCGCGTTCCGCGTGAATCGCCCCTTGGCCGGCATGTCGAACCAGATCGCCTTTTCCAAAACCTCCCGAAGCGGCAGGCCGGCCTTCGTGGGGAGATAGGCCTCGGGCCCTTCCATCCAGCGGAAGAGCAGGAGGTCGAGTTCCCGCTGCCTGTGGTCGCCTCCCGCCAGCGCCGCCGCCCTCAACTTCTGGTACTCGGCAAGCAGGACATCATCGATCGCTTCCCTCAGCTTGGCTTCCTCGGTTTTCTTGAGGAATTGGGCCAATGCCTGCATGCGGCCGCCCAGGCGGTCGTCAGCCGCCTTCACATATTCAAGGTGTCCGGGTTTGCCCATCTCGACGGCATGCGAGGCATCCATGTTCACACGCTTGCCATTATGCCTGAGCACGATCTCCCCGGACTCCATCTTCGTGAACTTCAGCTCGCCATGGCCCAACCTCCACGACAAGGCCTCGAAGCCAGGCGTGGTGTGCTTGAAGGTGGCCTCACCCGCCGAGCGGTTGATGGAGGCCACGGGCAGGGCCTTGCCATCGACCTTGTGCTCCGCGCGGGAAAAGAGCGCGACCCCCGGGTCCTGCAAGGGAGCAAGGGCGAGTATCGCGGCCAGGGTGATCGGCATGGGACCTCTCCTCAATGGAGATATTGTAGCGTCGGAGAGGCGGTTACCCATCCCCTCCCGGCGCGTTCAGGCGTCGAATACCCCGTCGCGGCCGGGATCATAGGGGGTGTCCCAGCGGATGATCTCAATGCGGTTGCCGTCGGGATCGCGGACAAAGAACCGGTCGGCACCGGGTATCTTGGTGGTTTCCGCCGTCGGCAGGCCGACTTGCGCGCAGCGGTCCCGCGCCGCGGCGACATCACGCACCCTGAGCGCGAAATGGCGGGGGCTCATCGTGTCGGCCTCGGGTTTCACCAACAGGTGCAGTTGGTTCCCGCCCACCCGGTACCAGACCGCCCTGAAGTCGAACGACCTTGGCCGGCCAATTTCCTCAAGGCCGAGAATGCCGCCATAAAAGGCCCTGGCGCGCGCCATGTCGGTGATGAGGACCGTGACATGGTCGAACCCCTCGATGTCCATGGTCATGGCCTGAGCCCCACGGCGGATCGCACAAGGCGCATCGTCTCCTCGGCGGCGGCCCGGGCCTTTTCGGCGCCTTGAACCAACCATTGCTCCACGCGTTCCGGGTCGGCGGCCAGTTCGCGCCGCCGCTGTCGCGCGGCCGCGAAGTGTTCGTCGATCTTGCCCAAAAGCTCGGACTTGGCGGCCCCGTAGCCCATGCCGCCGGCACGGTAGCGGGAGGCCAGGGCCTCCTGTTCCTCCGCCGAGGCGAACAGGCCGTGGAGGGCGAAGACATGGCACGCGGACGGGTCCTTGGGGGCCTCCAGGGGCGTGGAGTCGGTGACGATTCCCATCACCGACTTCTTGAGCGCCTTGCCCTCGGCGAAAATGTCGATCGTGTTGCCGTAGCTTTTGCTCATCTTCTGGCCGTCGGTGCCCGGCACCTTCGACTCCTTGGTGAGCCGGTATTCGGGGAGCGGGAAGACCTCGCCGTAGCGGAGGTTGAATTTCACGGCGATGTCGCGGCACATCTCGAGGTGCTGGACCTGGTCGCGGCCGACGGGGACAAGGTTGGACCGGCAGATGAGGATGTCGGCGGCCATCAGCACCGGATAGGTGAACAGGCCGACGGATGATTCAAGGCCCCGGTCGACCTTTTCCTTGTAACTGACGGCGCGTTCGAGCAGGCCCATGGGTGCCAGTGTCGAGAGAATCCAGGCCAGTTCGCATACCTGAGGCAGATCCGACTGCCTGAAGAAAACGGCCTTGTCGGGATCGAGGCCCAGGGCGAAGTAATCCAGCGCGACATCGAGCACATTCTGGCGCAGCGCTGCTGGATCATGGACGGTGGTGAGCGCGTGATAGTCGGCAATGAAGTAAAAGCATTCGGCATCCTCCGCGGTGAGGGCGACATGCTGCCTGACCGCGCCGAAGTAGTTGCCAAGGTGAAGCTTGCCCGAGGGTTGGACACCGCTGAGAATTCGCTTGCGAACGGGCGATGGTTTGGGATTCATCGTGGTCACCGGTGGAACGGATTCATTGGGAAAGCTTAGCGGAATCCCGGCTTGCGGCGTATGGGACCGGGGACTTGCCCCGAGCGGTTCAGGCACCTAAAAGTATAATTTGCCGCCTCCGCACCGGCGATGCCGGCCCTCCCGAACCCGTGGAGTCGTCACATGATTGATGTGGCCAATCTTACCAAGTATTACGGCGATTTCGCCGCCGTGCGTGATGTCACCTTTTCCGTTGGAAAGGGTGAGGTCGTGGGCTTCCTCGGGCCCAATGGCGCCGGCAAGTCGACCACCATGCGGATGTTGACCGGATACCTGGTTCCTTCGGGCGGCCGCGCCATCGTGGCGGGCTGCGATGTGCTTGAGGAACCGCTCAGGGCCCGCTCGCTGATCGGTTACATGCCCGAGAATTGCCCGCTTTATCCCGACATGAGGGTCGAGGAATACTTGTCTTTCCGGGCCGGCATCAAGGGAGTCCACGGCGCCAAGTCCCGCGCCCGGGTGGCCGAATGCATGGAAAAGTGCTGGTTGACGGGAGTTCGCCGGCAACTGGTTGGAACCCTGTCCAAGGGATACCGGCAAAGGGTTGGGTTGGCCGATGCCTTGGTGGGTGATCCTCCCGTCCTTATCCTCGACGAACCGACCTCCGGACTGGATCCGACCCAAATCATCGAGACCCGCCGGTTGATCGCCGAACTTGGCCGTGAGCACACCGTTTTGGTTTCAACGCACATCCTTTCGGAAGTGGAGAAAACCTGCACCAGGGCCGTGATCATCGCGCGCGGCAAGGTGCTCGCCCAAGGGCCCTTGGGCGACTTGTGTCCGCCGGGCCAATCGCTCGAGAAAATGTTCCTCGACCTTGTCGAGGAACGCGAGGCCGTGGGCGCCTGACCAACTTCCAGCAACACCGGAGCCGGGAACCATGGGTGGACTCAGTTGGGTGGCCGTTGTCGCGCTGGCGGCGGGAGCCTTGGCATCTTTCGCGATGCTGGCGGCCGCCGGAATGGCGCTTTGGAAGGCCAGAAGCCTCCTTCACAAGGAGTTCTTCTCTTACTTTTTATCCCCCATAGCCTATGCGGTGCTGGTGGTGTTCCTGGGGGTGCAGGGCTGGCTCGTGGCCGGGACGCTCGACCTGCTGATCGCTTCGGGCCCGCGAGGAGTCGAGTGGCCCCTGCAGCACTGGCTTTCCAGCCCGGTGTTCTGGCTGGTGTTCCTCGCGGCCTGCCCCCTGCTCACGATGCGAACCTTTGCCGAGGAGAAGGCGTCGGGCACGCTCGAGATGCTGATGACCTCCCCGCTTTCCGACTGGCAGGTGGTGTTGGCGAAATACGCGGGATGCCTGCTGTTTTACATGGTGCTCTGGCTGCCGACGGTTGTGTACCTTCCCATCCTGGCGGGTGTTTCTTTCGGTTGGACAGGCCTTTCGGGCACGACGGACCTGGCTCCCGTCTTCACGACCTACCTCGGCCTTTTCCTGGCCGGGGCGATGTTCCTGGCGATGGGGGTCTGCGTGAGCAGCATGGTTCGCGACCAGTTGGTGGCGGCGCAGGCTTCGCTGGCCCTGGGCGTTGTTTTTCTCGCCGGGAGTTTCGCGGCCAACGCGATGGACGGCGGCACGGGTTACCAGTTGGCGTATTACCTGAGCGTGCCGCTTCATTTCGACAGGGCCTTCACGCGGGGCGTGGTGGACCTGAGGCCCGTGACCCTTTACGCCACCGTGGCGCTGTTCAGCCTGTTCCTGACCGTGCGCAGCCTTGAAAGCCGGAGGTATGCCTGATGAGCGGAGCACAAGGTGGCCGTCAGGCGCGCGACCCACGCCAGGCGGCCGAATGGGTGGGGCTGTCGCGATTCGCTTGCCGCATCGCCGGTCTTGCCGGCCTGTTGCTGGCGGCCACGGGCCTTGTTCTTGCCGATCCGGCGGCCGCGCCGGTCGCCGCCGCGGGGAAGTTGGCGGGAGACATCACGCGCCTTTCTTCCTTGGGCGCGTTTGTGTTCCTGGCCGGCGCGGGCTTGGCCCTGGCCGCGGGCGTTGCCGAGTTTTTGGCCTTGGCCTCCTACGCCGCCGGAAGGCGGAGCACGCACTGGACGGTTTCGAGCGCGCAGGTGGCCCTTGCCGCCGCGGCGGTCATCGCCTTCAACGCCGCCGCCTTCAACAACCCGGTGAGGTGGGACTTCACGAGGGCGCGCACCTTCACCTTGCCGACGGAACTTGTGTCCGAGCTTCAAGGCCTCGAGCCGGGCACGACCGTGGTGGTGTACCAAATGCACCGCGTGTTTCCCGGTGTTTCCGACAAGCCCGACCGCTTCGACCTGGCCGCGGAGAGAAAAATCCTCGAAAAGGTGCGCGACCTCGTCGACCTGGTCCGGGAAACCAGCGGAAGGTCGCTCAAGGTCGTGGAACTTGATGTCGAGAGCGAGAACCACGAAAGGCGGCTCAAGGAAATCGCCCGCGAGAACCCCGCGCTTGGAGCGGCGATCGACCAGGCGCCCGAAAGCAGCATTTTTTTTCATGCCCGGCGCGGGGGCGGCGGACGGGAACTCGTTCAGAGGCTTGGCTTCAACGAGTTCCTCCGGCTCGACAAGGTGGCTTCCGAGGAAAGGGACAACCTCGTGCTTCTGCCGCAGGGCCTTCCAACCGGCTCCGCCGGCCCCGACCTGCGCGGCGCCTACCCGTTCATCCGCGGGCTGGTGTCGCTCGAGGCGCGCAAGCCCCGGGTGGGCATCGGCGTGATCCACGAGTGGCTCACCACCAAGGGAACCGATGTGTACGGCCTGGCGGGCCTCAGGAAGACGCTTGAAAGGAACGGCTTCGAGGTGCGCGACATGGTGCTCAAGAAACTCGGCCGGTCACCCGCGCCGGTGGTATCCACCTTCGAGGAAAGCCGGCTCGACCGTCTTGACAGCCGGCTGCAGATCATCGCCAAGGGTTTCGAGCAGCGCGCCGGGTTCGTGAACAAGACGCTCAAGGCGAGCGAGGAATTCTGGACCAAGTCGTCGCTCGACGCGATCGCCGAGGTGCTTTCGAAGCAGTTCAGGCTGCCGGCGGACAAGGCCAAGCGCGACGAGATCCTCAATGAGTTCCGCAAGGACCAGGTCGCGGCCATCGCCGAGGAAAGGAAGCAGATCGAGCAGGCCGACCAGCGCGCCATGGAACTTCGCAAGGAAATCGAGGCTGAAAGGGCGTCACTCGACCTGGAGACGCTGGCCGAACAGCGCCGCAACACCGACCTCAAGGGCAAGATGGACCAATTGCTCGCCGACTGCGATGTGCTGCTGCTGCCCCGGCCGTCGCTTTACGATGTGGTGAGCGACGACGACAAGAACCTGCCCCTGTGGCTTCATGGCCTGGATCGCGAACAGGTCGAGGCGGTTAAGTCGTTCATGAAGTCCGGCAAGCCGGTGCTGTTTTGCCTGGGCCCCTCGAGCGAGCGGCCCGGGCAGGGGCCCGACGGCAGGCCCGACCCGGTTCCCGCGGGCTTCACCGCCAGCGATGGCGTCGATTCGATCATCAAGGAACTGGGTTACCGGCTCAACCGCCAGACGGTTTTGTTCGACGCCGAGGAGGTGGCCTTCGGCGAAAGGCAGGGCGGCGGCCTCACGGGCGGCACCGAGGTGAAGGTGCCTCCGTTGATGCTGTCGTGGACCCCGGGAACCGGTTACCCGGCCTCGGCGCGCCGGCCGGCTGAAAAGGCCGACCATCCGGTTCGCGTGAGCCAGTGGCTGGCCTCCCGCGGCCTCGGAAGGGCCCAGCGGGAGGATCCAAGGCTGCAACTGCGGCTTCGCCATGCCCGACCCGTCTACATCGAGGCCGACAAGGACCAACCCGACCGCTTCAGGCAGCAGGCCGAGATCCTGATGACCTCCGCCGACTCCTGGAACGAGGACCAACCGTTCGCCACGGAGTCGGCGACTCCGGCCTTCAAGTCGGCCACCGGGACGAAGCAGGAAAAGCCGGCCCTCGAGGACGCGCTGCTCGAGCGGCGCCGCGGACCGTTCCCCGTGGGCGCTGTCGCCGAGGAAAAGTTGCCCGAGTCATGGTTCGGCAAGGATGAAAAGGCTCCCGGCTATGTCCGCACGGCGGTGATCGGCGAGGCTTGGTGGCTCATCGGGCCGACCTTGGATCCGGCGAGGGAACGGCTTGTGACCGACTTGTTCAATTGGCTCATCGGCCGCGACGACAGGCTGGCGCGCCGGCCCGGTGACGATGGCGAATGGGAGTATCCGCGGTTGGGTTGGAGCGCCGAGAAGGCGGGCCTGTGGCGGAGCGGCCTGGAGTTCGGGATGCCGATGCTCGCCGCCTTCGTGGGTTTCACGGTTTTGTTGTATCGCCGACTCCGCTGACAGCGACGGGTGATCGAACGGGAGCAGTCTCATGCGTCTACCCTGGGGTTCCGTTGCCGTGGTTGGGGCGTTCGCCCTGGCGGGCGTCGCGCTCGTGATGCTGGGTGGCAGGCCGGCGTCGGATTCCCGCTTCGGCGGTCTCGATGCCCTCAAGGCCGAGGGGATCTCCGGCATCGTCGTGCGGGTGCCGGGGCGCGGCGCCACCGAGGATGTCGAGCTTGAGCGATCCTTGAAGGATGGTAAACCGGGCCCTTGGAGCATGAAGGGCGGCTGGCCGGTCCGCCAGGAGGAGGCCGGCAACCTCGCCGAGGCCGTCGCCTCGCTCCGCACCCGATTCGTTCCCGCTTCGCTGGAAGATCCGGCGGTTCCCGCGGCGCTTCGGGGCGACAATCCCGCGGCGCTGCTGGTCGAGGCCCGCCTGGCCTCGGGCGAAGCCGTTTCGCTTTGGCTCGCCGACGCCGAGGCCACGGCCGACAACGCCTTCACCCGGCCCACATGGGCCCGCCTCAAGGGCGAGTCCACGGCGGTGAGGCTGGCGCCCGGCCTGATACCGCGGCTCAACCAGCCGTCCGACTTCTACCTGCAACGGCGAATTTTCGCCGGCCGGAAGCCGGGGAAATCCGCGGGGGTGCCGCGCCCCGGCGAGACGGCGGAAAAGAAGGAAGTCGCGAGCGCCATGTCCCTCAGGATGGAGACATACCCGGGTGGCGACTCCAAGGAAGCCCGGGTGGTTCGTCTCGACCGGACAGGCATCGACGCGGGCGACCCCGATGCCCGGGCCGGCGCCTGGATCATGAAGTCCGATGATGGCAAGACGGCCCTCGACAGGCTCAATCCGCCGACGATGGACACCTTGCTGGAGGCCGTGCCCGACATCTGGGTGGAGCGCTTTGTTCCGGCGGACAAGGCCACCCCCGAAATCACCGGCCTCGACAAGCCCGAGCGCCGACTCGCCGTCACGGCACCCGATGGCAAGGTCGTGACCCTGCTCGTCGGGCGGGAGGCGCGCGTGAGGGAAACCAAGAAGCTCGTGAACGCGCCACCACCTCCCGGACTGCCGCCGGGAATCAGCCTACCCCCGAGGGAGGAAACCCAGCGGGAGGTGTTCCTTCATGCCCGGCTCGAGAACAACCCCAAGGTTTTCGAGGTCCGCAAGGATCGCATCGACCAGGTGTTCCCCGATGTGGCCACGCTTCGGGATCCGCGCCTGGCCCGCTACGAGCAGGGTGATGTGGTCAGGCTGGAAATCGCCGTGCCAGGCAAGCCCAAGACGGTGCTTGAGAAGAAGGAAGAGGCCTGGAGGCTTGTCGAGCCGATGGCCCGCGCGGGCGATGCCTCCAAGGTGACCGCTCTCCTCGGCAAGATCGCCAACCTCGAGGCCACGGGTGCCGATGTCTCGGCGGCGCAAACCCCGGCCGACCTCGACAAGGCGCTGGCTGCCGCGGGCCTCGCGACTCCCCGGGCGACCATCACCTTGAAAGTTCTGGAAAAGGATCCCGCTTCCCGGCCCGAGGCGGAAAAGCCCAAGCGTGAACGGACCGTCACCTACGCGCTGGGGAGCGCCGACGCGGCTTCCAACAAGGTTGCCCTGCGGGTGGACGACCTGTGGCGCGTCAACCGGGTGGACAACGGCCCCAAGGATCAGGCGGCCCAGCAGGTTGACTCGCTGGTTTTGCGGCCGGCGGGGGAATACCGCTCGCTCAAGGTCATGGAACTCGCCTCCGCCGATGTGATCGGTCTCACGCTCGATGGCGCGAACGGAAGTGTCGCACTGACCCGAAAAGGGACCGACCCGTGGAAACTGGGTAATCCGCCGGGTGATGCCGACCAAGGAGAGGCGGAAAAGCTGTTGGGCGCCCTGACGGGGCTCGAGGCCCTTGAGTATGTCGCCGATGGCGTGAAACCCGAGGATCAGGCGAAAAGTTACGGCATCGAACCCAAGGGAACCCGGGTAACCCTGGAGACGGCCGGCAAGGAAGGCAAGGCCGGCGCGAAGGTCGTTCTGGTATTGGGCAAGGACCGCGAGGGCAAGCCGGGCCTCTTCGGCGCGCTCTCGGGAACGGACACGGTTGTTGCCCTGCCCGCAAGCGCGCGTGAAACCGTGGTGGGCGGGGAATTGGCGTTCCTTCCCCGCGAACTGTGGAAGGCGCAGGAGGCGGACATCGCCTCGGTGACGGTGCGCCGCCCCGGGGAAGCTGAGTACCGGGTGGCCCCCGAGGCATCGCCGGCTCCGCTGGTCGAGCAAAAGAAGGGTGGCTGGAAGATCGAGGCGCCCTTCGCCGCCACGGCGGAACCGACCATGTTCGAGAATTTCGCCAGCACGCTTTCATCGCCAAGGGCGGAGAAGTGGGTCGCGGCCAAGAATGAGAAGCCCGAGGAATGGGGGCTGGAAAAGTCCGTCGAGGTGGTGGTCTCGCTCAAGGATGGGGCCCGGAAGACCCTGAAAATCGGCAAGGCGGCCAAGTCGGACAAGAAGGAAGTCACGCCGGCAACTCCGGCCGACCCGGGACGATACGCGACCCTCGATGGCCGGCCCGGGGTTTTCATCCTGCCCGCGCAGGTCGCATCCCTCCTTGACCGGGCGGTGCTCGACCTGCTTCCCCGGGCGGTCGATCCGATCGACGCGACGAAGATCGCGCGCTTCGAGGTCGAGACCCCCTCGGGAGCCTTCAAGCTCGCGAAAGGCGGAGCCTCGCTATGGACGATCGACGGGGCCGGAATCACCGGCGCGCCAGCCGAGACCGGCCGCGTGGTGGACCTCGAGATGGCCTGGTTCGGCCTCAGGCCCGACACCTACGCCAGCTACGGCAAGCCTCTCGACGCCGCGACGCTCGCCCGCTTCGGGCTCGACAAGCCGGCCGCCACGGCGCGCGTGGTGCTCAAGGGCGACCCGGGAAAGCCTGAGACCACGCGTCTGGTGGTGATTGGCAACGAACCCGCCGGCCGAACCGGATCGCGTCACGCCCGCATCGACAACAAGGACGCCGTGGTGATACTGCCAGCCAAGCTCGCGGCGCCGCTTGAGCGACCCGCGACGGATTATGTGGACAGGAAACTGCTGCCCGAGGAGGTCCTGGCGGCCACGAGCCTGGAGCGCGCGGGCAAGGGCCTCGATATCGCCCTTGATGCCGAGAAGGACTTGTGGAAAGTCAGGTCGGTCCCGGCGCGCTCCGCCGACGCGCCCACGATCGCCGGCATCCTGGCGAGGCTGAACAACCTTCGCGTCGAGAAGGTATCGGGCTGGAAGGCGGCATGGACCCCCGCCGAGCTTGCCCAGTTCGGCCTCGACAATCCCGAGGTGGTGGTGACAGTGAAGGGAACATCGGCCGGCAACGCCGTCACCCGCGTCCTGCAGTTGGGCAAGGTTGCCGATGCCAAGACAGGCGCGCGTTACGCGAGGGCCGGCGGGCCGCTCGTGGGCGTGCTTGACGCCGCCCTGTCGAAAGACCTGGCCATGGAACCGGCCCAGTTTGACGACCGCACCGTGGCCCGGGTGGCGAACATCATAAGGGCCACCTGTGTCAGGGATGGCCGGACGGTGGAGTTCGCCGCGTCGGCGCAGGGATGGATCGTGGAAAAGCCCGTCGAATCCGCCGCTGAGCCGACACTCGATTCGTTCATCGCCTCGATGGGCGCCTATCGGGCCGATTCCTGGCTTGGCGCCGCGACGGAGGACGAGGCCAAGGCGCTGGGCCTCGACAAGCCCGTGGTGACTTGGACATTCACGGATGGGGCCGGAAACCAGTTGGCCAAGCTGGAGGTGGCGGCGGCCCGGCCGGACGGCAAGTCGGTGGCCCGCGTGAGCGGGCAGCCGAGGCTGTTCCTGCTCGACGCGCCCGCCGTGGCCCGGCTTCGCGAGGAATATCGCTGGCGGTCGCTCTTCTTCACACCCGTGGACGCCGCGGTGATCAAGGAATTGCGCGCGCAACCGGCGCAGGGCGAACTGGTGGCGCTTTCGCGTCGCGAGGGGCCATGGAAGCGCACCGACAAGGCGGACGCCAAGGTGGATCCGGCGACGGTCGACGAGACGGTGCGGGCGATCACGCGCCTTCGTTTCGTTCGATTCGAAAAGGATACCGGCGGCGCCGATGCCGCCTACGGCCTCGACAAGCCGTTTCTCCTGTTGGCGCTCAACAAGCAGCCGATCCTGCGCGTCGGCGCGGAAGTGCCCGGCGGAAAGGACCGCTACGCGCGAATCGAGCGGCAGCCGGGTGAGATTTTCGTGATCGCCGCGGCGGATGTGGAACTTCTGGCCCGCAAGGCCGAGGACTACGCCAAGCCGCCGCGCGATCCGGCGCCATCCCCGGCGGTCGAGTCGCCCAAGCCCTGACCGGACTGGCCCCGGGGCATTGGCGGCCATAGCTTGTCGATATGACATTCGGAGGCCATGGCGCCGTGAGCAACATCCAGGACCTGATTCGCGAGCTTCGGGAAGACAACACCAGCAAGATCGTGCTGCTGGTGGCCGACGGCCTGGGCGGCCTGCCCATGGAAAAAGGCGGCAAGACCGAGCTGGAAACGGCCGGAACCCCCAACCTCGACGGCCTGGTTCGGGACGGGGTCTGCGGCCTCTCCACCCCGGTCCTGCCCGGCATCACGCCCGGCAGCGGCCCCGGCCACCTGGGATTGTTCGGCTACGACCCGCTGGAGCACCGCATCGGCCGCGGCATCCTCGAGGCGCTGGGCATCAATTTTTCCGTGGGTCCGCGCGATGTCGCCATACGCGGCAACTTCTGCACGGTAGATGGAAACGGCCTCATCACCGACCGCCGCGCCGGGCGTCCCAGCACCGAAACCTGCGTCGAGGTCTGCAAGGTGCTGGCCCAGATCCAGGTGCCCGGCGTGGAACTGTTCGTCGAACCGGTGCGCGAACACAGGTTCGTGCTGGTGATCCGAGGGGATGGCCTCGGCGATGCCGTCAACGACACCGATCCCCAGGCCGTCGGCGTGAAGCCCTTGGCGGCCAAGGGTGCCGACGCGGCATCAGCGCGCACGGCCGCGGTTGTGAACGAATGGCTGGACAAGGCATCCAAGGCGCTCGCCGCGCACGCGCCCACCAACATGGCCACCCTCCGCGGGTTCGCGCGCTATCCGAACATCGCCACGATGAAGGACGCCTACGGCCTGAAGGCCGCGGCGCTGGCGGTCTATCCGATGTACCGTGGGCTGGCCAGGCTGGTGGGCATGGACATCCTCGACGCGGGCGGATCGCTCGAGACCCAGGTGGCCCAGATGGAAAAGGAATGGAAGTCGTACGACTTCTTCTTCCTGCACTACAAGTACACCGACAGCACCGGGGAAGACGGCAACTTCGCCGCCAAGGTGCAAAGGATCGAGCAGTTCGACACGATCATCCCGCGGGTTCGGGCCCTGAACCCGGATGTCCTGATCGTGACGGGCGACCACAGCACGCCCAGCAAGCTCAAGAGCCATTCCTGGCACCCGGTGCCGACCATCCTGTGGTCGCCCTCATGCCGTCCCGACCCGGTGACGGAGTTTGGCGAGTCGTATTGCCTGGCGGGCGGCCTCGGGCAGGTGCAGGCCAAGTACCTGATGACACTGGCCCTGGCCCATGCCGGCCGCCTCGGCAAGTTCGGCGCCTAGCCGGAACCAGGCCCTTGCGCGCGCCCGGGCGGTGGCCGATAGTGGGGGCCTCGACACTCCTCTTCCGCCCGGAGCCATTCCATGCTCGCCTTGCTCTCCCTTTTGGCGCTCGCCGCCGATCCCTGGCTTTCCATCCCCGGAACCTCCGGCCCCGGAAAGGGCAAAACGGTCGTGCTGATCAGCGGCGACGAGGAGTACCGCTCCGAGGAGGCGCTGCCTCAACTGGCGAAGATCCTGGCGAACCGGCATGGCTTTGACACGGTCACCCTGTTCGCCATCGATCCCGCGACGGGCGAGATCAATCCCAACAACGGCAGGAACATTCCCGGGCTCGAGGCCCTGGCCAAGGCCGACCTCGTGATCATGGGCCTCCGTTTCCGCGCCCTGCCCCCCGAGCAGATGAAGCTGATCGACGACTACCTCCTCAAGGGAAAGCCCCTGATCGGCCTGCGCACCTCGACCCACGCCTTCAACATGCCCAAGGACCACCCCTACGCGCACTACGGCAACGGCTACAACGGCGAGAAGAAGGAATGGGCCGACGGCGGCTTCGGACGCCTTGTGCTCGGCGAAAAGTGGATCAGCCATCACGGGGCGCATGGCAAGCAGGCCACCCGCGGACGGATCGCCGAGGGACAGAAGGACAACCCGCTGCTCAAGGGGATCGGTGACGGCGAGGTTTTCGGGCCCACCGATGTCTATGGCGTCAGGCTTCCCCTGCCGGGAGACAGTTCCACGCTGCTTTTCGGCGAGGTGGTGACCGGGATGTCCGCGACGGATCCCGCCGTCAAGGGCAAGGTGAACGAGCCGATGATGCCGATCGCCTGGACGAAGAGCTACCAATTGCCCGGCGGCGCCAAGGGTCAGGCCTTCACCACCACCATGGGCGCCTCGCAGGACCTTGAGAACGAGGCGTTCAGGCGCCTGCTGGTGAACGCGGCCTACCGGATGACGGGCCTCGAGGTTCCCGCCAAGGCCGATGTCGCCATCGTGGGCACCTTCAAGCCGACCAGGTTCTCATTCAACGGATACACCAAGGGCGTGAAGCCCGCCGACCTGAAATGATCGCCCCGGCCCTGGCAAGGCTGTTGCTGCGCGCGGCCCTGGCGGTCGGCGCGGCATTCCTGCTGCTGGCGGCGTTCTTCGCCGCCTTGCCGGGCCACTGGTACTCGCTCATCCACCGGCAACTCGGACTGGGCGAGTTTCCCGACGCCCCGGTGGCGTGGTACCTGGCGAGGTCGGCCTCGGCCCTCTACGCCTGCCACGGGCTTCTTGTCGCGGGCATCGCCCTGAGACCCCAGCGCGTTCCCTGGATGGTGGACCTCCTGGGTGCCGGAAACATGGCGTTCGGGGCGTCGATGATCGCGATCGACATCTCAGCGGGGATGCCCTGGTGGTGGACGCTCGGCGAGGGGCCGGGCATCGCCTTTTTCGGCGCCTTTTTGATCATGCTGAACCGATTGGCCAACGAGGGGAGAAACGCATCATGAGTTCCGCGCTTGCCTTCGCGCTTCTGTCGCTGTCGCAGCCGACGCACCATCTATTCGTGGGAACTTACACGGGCCCCAACAGCCAGGGGATCTACCGGATCGACTTTGACGCCGCCAAGGGCACCCTTGGCGAACCGGCCCTGGCTGCCAAGATGACCAACCCGTCGTTTTTGGCCATTCACCCCGACGGCAAGAAGCTTTATGCCGTCGGCGAGGTTGGCGAAAGCGGCAAGCGGAAGGGTGGCGCCGTGGCCGCCTTCTCGCTGTCAGCCAAGGGGGAACTGGCGCCGATCAACGACCAGTCCACCGTGGGCGGCGGGCCTTGCCATGTGACCGTGGATCCCTCGGGCAAGGTCGTGGTCGTCGCGAATTATGGCGGCGGCAGCGTCGCCTCCTACAAGGTGCGCGCCGACGGAGGAATCGAGGAACACGCGTCCTTCGTCCAGCACAAGGGCGGCAGCGTCAACAAGCAAAGGCAGGAAACGCCACACGCCCACTCGGTGAACACCGACCCGGCAGGCAAGTTCGTCTACGCCGCCGACCTCGGCCTCGACAAGGTGCTCATTTATTCCCTTGACGCCGGCACCGGCCAACTGCAACCCGCCAACCCGCCGCACGCGTCCGTGGCCCCCGGCGCCGGCCCCCGCCATTTCTGCTTCCATCCATCAGGCAAGTACGCGTTTGTCATCAATGAACTCGGCAACACCATCACCGCCTTCCGGCATGATGCCTCGACGGGCGCCCTGGCCGA
>JAGWVO010000548.1 GCA_018970845.1 Planctomycetota bacterium | reverse complement strand
CTTTGGAGTATTGCACGGCATGGAAGGCTCATGCATCATTTCCATCACCACCACGCTTGCGGCCATGCACACGCTACCCGACAATTGTCTCTTGCTTTGAATTCAACAAGGACTCCCTCCCATGCTTATGTTGTCTGCATTGACAATCTTTCTCACGGTCGCTGCCGATCCGGTGCGCCATAGCTTTCTGGCAACCGGCGGCGAAACCTTCATTCTTGATGATTCAGGCAAATCCCTTTGGACATACCCCCACTCCTCCCGCGACGGCTGGGTGCTTGAGAATGGAAATATCCTGCTGGCGCTGAGCAAGTCCAAAACCTATCCGGGCGGCGCCGCGGCGGTGGTCGATCGAGGCGGCAAGATCCTATTTCTGCACAAGGGCACGCAGGCGGAGGTGAACACGGTCCAGCCTCTGCCAAACGGAGTGATCCTGCTCACCGAAGCCGGCCCCAATCCTAGACTTCTGGAGGTTGATTCCACGGGAAAGATCGTCACGGAGGTGCCGCTCAAGGCACAGGTGAAGGATCATCACCTCCAGACTCGCATGGCCCGCAAGCTGGCGAATGGCAACTATTTGGTGCCCCAGTTACTTGACAAGGTTGTCCGCGAGTACGACTCCAAGGGTATGGTTGTTTGGGAAGTCAAGACGCCACACTGGCCTTTCACGGCCATCAGGCTTCCCGATGGGAACACCCTAATTGGCTGCACCCTTGGCAACCTTGTGATTGAAGTGAATTCATCTGGAAAGGAAATTTGGCGGGTGACCAATGATGACTTGACTGGAAAGCCAATCAATGATGCCTGTGGAATACAGAGGCTGGCCAACGGCAACACGGTGATCACCAGTCACCATGCCAAGGCTGGAGAAATCAAACTGATGGAAATCACAAGGGATAAAAAAGTGGTCTGGACGCACAAGGATGACCGCAAGGGAGGCATCCACCATTTCCAGATCCTTGATGAATCAGGCAGGCAGGGATTGCGCTGAATCTGAAAAGGCCTGAAAAGACTGCCAGAAAGCAGGCCGGGGAACGGCAGTTCTCCGGCCTGCCTTGCATTTCAACTGGTTTGCCTGGAGGCGGTCACGAAACCTTCCGCAATTTGCTGATCCGCCCCGTTGCCACCCATTCCGCCACAAAAATGTTGCCATCAGCGTCGAAACAGGCATCGTGGGGATGGACGAATTTACCTGCCTGCCACTGCTTGCTGTCACCCCGGATCTTGCCGCCATCCTTGCCAGTCACCCTGGCGACATCATCACCAAGGATGGCCACGACCTTGTCGGTTGAGTCCAGGATGCTGACCCGGGCATGCAGTTCGGGCACCAGCAGCAGTCCCTTGTAGGTTTCGACATTCGCGGGCAACCCAAAACCCTTCATGGTCTTTTGGTACTTCCCATTGATGTCGAAAAACTGAAGGGTGTGATGGGCCCGGTCGCATACGACTATGCGGGGTTCCGTGCTCCTTGTGTCCACCCAGATGCCGTGGGGCGTGTTGAATTTACCCTCGCCGTTGCCGGCGCCGCCGAACATCGATTTCCAGTTGCCATCCTTGTCGAAGCGGTGAACCACGAACGATCCATAGCCATCCACAAGGAGGAAATCGGTTCCCCCCGGTACCCATGCAAAGTTCGTCGGAAGGAACCTGTCGCGTCCCCAAACCTTTTGAGGTTTGGTGTCCTCATCCTTGGCGTAAACCTTGGAATCCATCGGGGCGAATTTTTGCCAGACAGTTTCGCCCTTCAGCGACATTTTGGCAAACGACTTCACCTGCTGGTAGGCGCAGACATACAGGAACTCCTCTCCGCCTTCCTTGCGGATCTCGATTCCATGCCCGCCGCCTTGGAACTGCTTGCCAAACGAGCGGATATATTCCCCTTTCGAATCGAACACAAAAATGGAGGGGTGATCCTTGAGATTCTCCCTTCCCTCATGGATGACATAAAGATTTGCGGAAGAATCAATCGCCACATTGTGAGTGGTTTGCCAACTGAATTGGGAAGGCAGTTTGGCCCAATCGTGAATCACCTCGTAGCGGTGCTCCCCCTGCCCTGTCACGAGAGGACTGCTTCCAGACTTGTTCTCCATACCCAGTAGAATTGGCCCTGTTGATGCCACTGCCGCGGAAGACTGTATGAAACGGCGACGATTCACGGTTCGATTTCCTTTTCAAGTTCATGTGAAGTGGGCAACTCACTATCGCCAAGAAAATAATCCTTGGCAAGTTTCCCAGCATGCCCTTCGAGAAGATCAAGTGAATTCGTCCTTGAGCCATTGCTTGATTTCGTTGGCTGAAACTACACTCGACAAACA
>JAGWVO010000547.1 GCA_018970845.1 Planctomycetota bacterium | reverse complement strand
CCGTGAAGGTGGACCGTGAGGCGGCGGCGTATGCCGGCCTGCAGGCCGGGGATGTGGCCCGGGCCCTTGTGGCGGCGACATCTTCCACCCGGTTCACCTTGCCCGTGTATTGGCGGGATCCGGGCAACGGCATCGGCTATCAGGTGCAGGTGGAGGTTCCTCCGAGCAGGATGTCGCGCGCCGCGGACATCGCGGATGTGCCCATCAGGAGATCGGATGAGGCTCCCATCGCCGTGCGTGATGTCGGCAAGGTTGTCGCCGGGGAGATTCCCGCCCAGATTGACCGCTTCAACAACAAGCGCGAGATGCGGGTGACGGCGAATGTCGAGTCGGGCGGACTGGCGCGTGCGGGTGAAAGTGTCGCTCGCGCCGTCGCGTCGCTCAAGGCGCCGCCGGGCGTCGAGGTCAAGTTGGGCGGTCAGTTGGAACCGTTCGACCGGCTTTCACGGGGTTTGGCGTTCGGTTGCTCCGCCTCGATCGCCTGCATCGGACTCCTCGTGCTGGGCTACTTCCAAAGTCTCCGACTTGTGGCTGTGGTCATGCTGGTCCTGGCGGGAATCCTCGCGGGCCTGGCCGTCACGCTGGCATTGGCCGGGATCACGGTCAACCTGCCATCGATGATGGGAGCGATATTGGCCCTGGGAGTTGGCGTGGCGCATGCCGTGCTGTTTTTGTCGCGGGCCCGGTCGTTGAGAAGGCGGGGGGAGGATGCCGTAACGGCCGCTGCGGGCGCCATCCGTTCCCGCTGCCGTCCGATCCTGATGACCGGTTTGGCCATGCTGGCCGGCATGGCGCCGATGGCCATGGGCGGGGGCGAATCGGCCGTGCTTGGGGCCCCGTTGGCGCGGACGGTGATGGGCGGCTTGGCGGCCTCGCTGGTGATTTCGCTCGTTGTTTTGCCGGCCCTTTTCGCCGTCTGCGAATCAGGCGGGCCATTGCGTTCGGTGAGCCTTGATCCCGAATATGCCGATGCTGGGGAATGAAGCCATGAAACGAACTTTGGCACGGGTCATGACCGGCTCGGTGTTTTGCCTGGCGGCATCAGGCTGCGGCATGGGCGGGCCCAGGGAGACGGCGCCCTCGGCGGCCGCGGTGGCCACGCCCGCCACCCCCCGCCGGGTGGAACTGTCCACCGCGACTATTCGCAAAACCGTCGAGGAACCGGGAAGGGTTTTCCCCCGCGAGGAGTCGGTTCTTCAGGCGCGGATTCCGGGGCAGGTGGCCGAGGTTCTCGTCGATATCGGCAGCTTTGTGAAGGGCCCATCGGGAAAGGAACCCGGAAGCCTTCTCGCAAGGCTTGACGCGCCCGAGCTGGTGGCCGAACAGCTTCAGAGGCAAAGCGAGGTTCGACTGGCCGCGGCGGAACTGGATCAATCACGCAAGGCCCTTGCTTCCGCAAGGGCATCGCAGGCCGCGGTCGCGGCAATGGCCAAGGAAGCCTCGACCGCGCTCAAGCGAACCCAATCGAACATGGAGAGGTGGCGCGCCGAGAACAAGCGGATTGCCAGCCTGGTTCGGGACCGCGTGGTTGACCAGCAGACCAGCGACGAGATCTCCAACCAGATGAGGGCGGCGGAGGCTCATCATGAAGAAGCGCTCGCGAAGGTGGAAACCGCCAACCGCGCCCGTGACAGGGCGGATGCCGAATCGGTTCTGGCGGAAGGCGCGCTCGGCGCCGCCGCGGCGCGGCTCGATGTTTCCAAGGCCGCGGAGGTCCGCGTGGCGACCTTGATGGAGTTTCGGGCCATCAGGGCTCCTTTCGACGGGGTAATCACCAAGCGCGTTTGTGATCCGGGCGAGGTGCTCGAGGCGGGGCATTCATCGCCACTGTTCACGGTCGCCCGGATCGATCCCGTCCGGGCGGTGGCCTACCTTCCGGAAACGCTCTCGGGAAGGCTTCCAGAAGGAGCGAGGGTGACGGTGCGTTTCCCCGGCATGGGCCTCTCGGAGATCATGGCTCCCGTGTCGCGAACCGGTTGGGCCCTTGATGACGCTTCACGCACCCTGCGCGTCGAGGTTGACCTTGCCAACCCGTCACCCCATCCCGTGCGCGCCGGCGCCTATGTCCGCATGTCGCTTCCGCTGGCGTGGAAGGATGTTCGCGTCCTGCCCAAGTCGGCGGTGATCAGGCAGCAGGACCAGTCCGTGGCCTTCATCGCCCGCGAAGGCAAGGTCAGGCGCGTCATCGTGGAAACCGGCGGCGCCGATGACAAACTCGTGGAGATCCGTTCGGCAAACCTCGGTGGCGAATCCTTGGACATTTCCAAGCCGATTGCCTTCCTCGATCCGGCCGCCGGCCGAACGGAAGGGGATTTGATCAGCGAATGA
>JAGWVO010000546.1 GCA_018970845.1 Planctomycetota bacterium | reverse complement strand
AAGCACGGGGTCATCGCCGTGGCTTACGGCGTGGTCGGATTGCCCAAGAATGAAGCCGAGAGCCGTAAGGTGTTCGAATTCGCCAAGGAGATGGGAATCCGCGTCATCAATTCGGAACCCTCCGCCGACGCCTTCGACACCATCGAAAAGCTGGTCAAGGAGTTCGACATCAAGGTCGGGATCCACAATCATCCCAAGCGCGAGAAGGACCCCAACTACAAGCATTGGGATCCCAACTGGGTGCTTGAGCAGGTGAAGTCGCGGGACAAGCGTATCGGCGCCTGCGCCGACACGGGCCACTGGATCCGTTCCGGCCTGAAGCCGGTTGACTGCCTCAAGATTCTCGATGGTCGCGTCGTCAGCAGCCACCTGAAGGACCTTGGCGAGAAGAAGCATGATGTGCCCTTCGGCACCGGAAGCGCCGACATCGCCGCCGTGCTGGCCGAGTTCGCGCGCCAGAAGATGGACGGCCCGGTGAGCATCGAATACGAGCACAACTGGGAAAAGTCGCTGCCGGAAATCACGGCCTGCGTCGACTTCGTGAAGTCCTGGAAGGGCGGGGCCAAGTAAGGTCTTCCCACGCGACGCGTACCAAGTCGGCGCGGAGCCCGGCGGCCCCGCGCCGACTTGTCTTGGCGCTGCCACTGGTTAAACTCGTCCCATCACCAAACGAACAACCCACACCCCGGGGGAACACCCATGCTCAACCGTCGAGAGAACCTCGGAGCCATGGCCGCGGCGGGCGTTGCCCTGGCGGCCGGCCCGTCGGACCGGCTCAATGTCGCCGTGGTCGGAATCCGTGGCCGGGGCCGGTCATTAATCCAGTCGTTCGCCCGCTCGCCCCGGTGCCGAATCACGCACCTTTGCGATGTCAACACCGAGTATTTCGGCCCGATCGGCAAGTTGGCGGCCGACGCCATGGGCAACGGCGCCGCGGCTCCCGAGTGCGTGCAGGACATCCGCAAGCTGCTGGAGATCAAGTCGGTCGACGCGATCGTGGTCGCCACTCCCGACCACTGGCACGCCCTGGCCGCCATCTGGGGATGCCAGGCGGGCAAGCATGTCTATGTCGAGAAGCCGGTTTCCCACAACATCGGCGAAGGCAGGCGCATGGTGGAGGCCTCCCGGCGGCACAACAGGGTGGTGCAGACGGGCACCCAGAGCCGCAGCGTGCCGCACATGATCGAGGCGATCGATTATGTGCGGAGCGGAAAGATCGGGAAAGTGCACATGGCGCGCGCCTTCAACAGCCAGTTGCGCCGCCGGGTCAATGCCGTCGCCGATGCCAAGCCGCCCGCCACCCTCGATTGGGAAATCTGGCAGGGGCCGGCGCCCGAAAGGCCTTTCAACGGCAATCGTTACAGTTACGGCTGGCGCTGGTATTGGGAATATGGCACCGGCGACATGGGCAATGACGGCGTCCACGACCTCGACATCGCCCGCTGGGGGCTTGGCGTCGAGTCTCCCTCACTGGTCACGGGTTTCGGCACCAAGACACTCTTCAAGGGAGACACCCAGGAAACTCCCGACACTCAGACCGTGAGCTTCCATTTCCCCGAGGCTGACAAGGTCCTGCTGTACGACCAGAAACTCTGGGCCCCCTATCACATGGAGGGCTACGAGAACGGCGTCGTCTTCTATGGAACCGATGGCTACCTGGTGCTGGGCCGGAGCGGCTGGAAGGTCGTCGAGCGCGGCAACAAGCTGGCCTTCGACAAAAAGGCGGCCTTCAGCGACCAGCCGCATGTGGAAAACTTCCTCGCGGCCTGCCGTGGCGAGGCCAAGCCCAACTGCGACATTCTCGAGGGCCACAGGTCCACCACGCTGGCCCACCTTGGAAACCTCGCATGCCGGCTGGGGCGCCCGCTGAAGTTCGAGGCGGCGACCGAAACGGTGGCCGGGGATGCGGAGGCCGGCGCCCTGTTGTCACGCAAGGGGCGCGGCGCCTTCCTGATTCCTGACAAGGCCTGATACCGGGAGAAACGACCATGGCATGGATGCTCGCGGCCCTGCTGGCCTTGGGCGCCTCGCGCCCGAACATTGTCGTCGTCATCACCGACGACCAGGGATACGGCGACATCGGCGCCCACGGCAACCCGGTGCTCAAGACGCCGAACCTCGACAGGCTCAGGGCCGAGGGGCGGCGTTTCACCGACTTCCATGTCAGCCCCACCTGCTCGCCCACCCGGTCCGCCCTCATGACGGGCCGGCATGAGTTCAAGAATGGTGTCACCCACACGATTTTCGAGCGCGAGAGGCTGGCGCCCGGCGCTGTCACCGTCGCCGAGGTCCTCAAGGCGGCGGGCTACCGCACCGGCATTTTCGGCAAGTGGCAC
>JAGWVO010000545.1 GCA_018970845.1 Planctomycetota bacterium | reverse complement strand
TTTGCGATGATGCGGAGGGCGTGATCGGTCAGGAAGGCCTGATGGCCGGTGACGAGGACATTGGGGAAAGTGAGAAGGCGGGCAAACTGATCATCCTTCAGGATTTCTGACGAGCGGTCCTCAAAGAAGAGGCCGGCTTCTTCCTCGTAGACATCGATGGCGAGGTGGCCGATGTGACCCTTTTTCAGGGCGCGGATGATCGCGGGCGTATCAAAGATGGCGCCTCGGCTAGTGTTGATCAGAAAGACACCCTTCTTCATGCGGGAAAGGGTCTCGTCGTCGATGAGGTGGCGGGTGGCGGGTAGCAGGGGAACGTGGAATGTGATGATGTCGGATTCGAAGAACAGCTCCTCCTGGGTAACATAACGGCAAAGTTTGGCGGTATCAGCGTGAGGGACTGGATCGTGGGCCAGGATTTTGCAGCCAAAGCCGGACAGATTCTTCACCACCTCTCGGCCAATGGCTCCGGTCCCGTAGACGCCGACGGTTTTGTCGCGGAGCTCAAAGCCCTCCAGTCCTTCCAGCTCAAAGTTACCCTCTCGTACACGATGGTTGGCTCGGGGAATCTTGCGGGCCATCGCCAAAAGTAAGGCGAGGGTGAATTCGGAAACGGCATTTGGCGAGTAGGAGGGGACTGAGGCCACGGTGATGCCGAGATCTCTTGCGGCGCCAAGGTCGATATGGTTCGTGCCCGTGCTAAGAGTAGCCACAAGCCTGGTGCCGCCTTCAGCGAGAATTTTGAGGCAGGGGCTATCTACCCTGTCATTCACAAAAACCAGGGCGGCCCCGTAGCCGGCACAAATGGGCGCAGTGGTTGTCTCCAGCTTGGTTTGAAGGAAGGTTAATTGATGGCGACCGGAAACATTCCCAGCCTGAAGGGCGGTCTGAGAGTAAGAGCGGGAACTAAATACAACCGCATTCACACCCAACATGATTAACACGGAGCACTGAAAAGCAAAAATCCCTTTTCAGGATCAAGTCGTTACTTAAAGTTCCGTGGTAGGCATCTGTTGGGTGATACAGTGGATTGCGCCGAGGCCGCCAACCAAGGCGGAGCAGTCGATTCCCACCACCTTTCGGTCGGGAAAAAACGGCCGCAGCAGCGCAAGGGCAGCTTGATCGGTTGGTGAGTTAAAGACAGGCACAAGGACGGCGGAATTTGCAATGTAGAAGTTGGCGTGGCTCGCCGGATTTCGGTGGTGAGGACCATCGCTACGGGGGGGCATCGGCAATTCAAGAACCCGCAAAGGCTGGCCCCGCGCATCCTTTGCTTTTTTGAGCCGAATTAAATTGTCCTGTAAGGGGGCATAGTTGGTGTCTTGGGAATCCTTTTCCACGGCGGTGACCACCACGCCGGGAGCGACAAAACGCGAAAGGTCGTCGACGTGGCCGTCCGTGTCGTCACCCTCTAACCCGTCGCCCAGCCAGATGATCTGCTTCATGCCGAGCCAGTGCTTCAACTTGGTCTCGATCTCGGCCCGGGAGAACTCGGGATTCCGGTTTTTGTTGAGAAGACAGTGTTCGGTGGTGAGAAGGGTGTCCTGACCGTCGGTGTCAATCGAACCACCTTCCAGAACATAGTCATGGGTTTCGAAAGGGGTGTCGGTCATCGGGCAGGCGGCGAGGGGAACCCGATCGTCCGAATCCCATGGCTCGTACTTTCTGCCCCAGCCGTTGAAACCGAAATCGTGGGCGACGCGGGCCGGGGATCCCTGACCCCGGCGGAGCATAAAAATAGGGCCGCTGTCGCGCAGCCAGGCATCATCGGTCTTGATAGTGACGAGCTTGAGGTTGGGAGACTGGAGCTTGGCCTTCCGTAGATATTCTCCCACCTCGTCGGCGGAGGCGCAGTCGTTGACGCAGAGGTAGACGCGTTCCCCGGGAACCAGGGCGCGGATGATGTCCAGATAGGTTTCCCGGACCGGTTCCATCAGGCCGGGCCAGGTGCCCTCGTTATGCGGCCAGGCCAACCAGGTGGCCTCGTGTTTCTCCCATTCGGCGGGGAAGCGGTACTGCGCCCAGTCGATGGCGGCGGCGGGGCGGCTCAAGGCGCGAGAAACCGCTGATTCAGGCCGTCATAAGCGTCGATCCGTCGATCGCGCAAAAAGGGCCAGTGTTGGCGGGTGACACCGATTTCGCTGAGATCCAGGGTTGCGCGTATGATCTCCGCCTTGTCCGTTGAGGCTTGGGCCAAAACCTCGCCAAAGGGGTCGCAGGCGAAGGAGGTACCCCAAAAATCCAGGTTATTCTCCCGGCCGGTCCGGTTGATGGAGAGGACAAAGACCCCGTTGGCGATGGCGTGACTGCGCTGCATCGTCTGCCAGGCGCTGCATTGCAC
>JAGWVO010000544.1 GCA_018970845.1 Planctomycetota bacterium | reverse complement strand
AACAGCCTGATGGCTGGAACCGTGGCGCCGCGTCTGCCCAAGAGCCTGGTGCGGTCTTTCTCAACCAGACTGAACAGGCTGCGCGCCGTGGCCACGCCATCGTCGGCGGCCTCCCGCACACACGCCAGGAAGAATGCCGTCCAACCTTCCCAGTCGCCTTCGGCGCGCACGGCGGAAAGGCGGCGGTAATACTCGGCCTGATGGCGCTTGAACGCAAGGCTGAGGTAAAGGAGCGGACTGGGCAGCAATCCCCAGTGCTCAACCAGCAGCGTGATCAGCAATCGCCCGATGCGGCCGTTGCCATCGAGGAACGGGTGTATCGTCTCGAACTGGACATGGGCCAGCCCGGCCCGCACCAAGGGGGGCAGCGGATCGGCGCCGTGGATCCAGCGCTCAAGCGATGCGAGCGCCTCAGGCACCAGACCCGCTGGCGGTGGCACGAACAGGGCGTTTCCGGGGCGGGTGCCGCCAATCCAGTTTTGGGAGGTCCGGATTTCCCCCGGCCGTTTCTCAGCCCCCCGCACGCCACGCATGAGGCGTTGGTGGCAATCCTTCAATAGGCGCATGGTGAGTGGCAGCCCGCTTGATGACCGGATCTCGCGGCGGGCATGGTTCAGCGCGTCGAGATAATTGCAAACCTCGAGCACATCGTCGGGGTTTTCGGTGCTGTTGGTGGCCTCGAAGGTGAGCACATCCTGAAGCGTGGCTTGGGTGCCCTCGATTTGAGAGGTGATGACCGCTTCCTTGCGGACAAACCCGTAAAGGAACCAATCGGCATCGGGAACCATGGTCCCAGCCACGCCAAGGCGGGCCAACGCGGCCAAGGATTCGGCATGCAGGGCCAGCAGGGGGCCATCTGGCACCAGGGGCGGACGCTCAGGCGGCAGTGGATGTGGCACGAAGGCGCGAACGGCTTCCTCGCCGAAATGAGCCGTCTGGTAATACCCGGTGGTTCTAATCATGCGGAGTCAAGGTTCCTTTACCAACGCGACAGATTAGTAAAGGATTCTTGACTAACCAAGCCTGCTGGTCAAGCGTCGTTGACTACCGGCATTGAGCCGAGCGCCAAACACCATCATGGGAGCCGAGCGCCAAACCAACATGGGAGCCGAGCGCCGTAAGGCGCCGGGTTCCCCGAAAAATCTTTGAATCATCCCAACCCCCATGCGAATGGGCCCTGCCGGCATCATTCCAGATGCCTCCATTCAGGAGTCGGCGCAGATGGGCGGAAAGCGGAAAACCGAACCGGGCAAACCCACACCAACCAGGGCCACCCAGCGTGATGGGGCACCTTCCAACTTGCTGTACGACTGGTTTGAGATCCCGTTTGCGGCGGGTGTTCTGCTGGACCGCCGGAACCTCGCCTTGGAAACCCATTACAACGCGTCTGCGGAAGAAAAGTTCCTGGCCCTCGAAGGGCACACGGCCCACGAAGTCACGATGCTGATCGCCCGCCGGGCCAAACTCAAAATTCATTTCGGCAAGCTGCCTGATGGCAAGCCATATTGGTTCGGCAAGCTCAATGACCAGGCGGCCGTCATCCGTGTTTTTGCCGCCGACCAAGGCACCGAGTGCGCCAAGGAGTTGCTGTTGTTGGCCGACGGCATGCGTGGCTGCGTGAACTCAAGCCCGTTCTCGCCCGATTTCTTCGACACCGAACCTGAGTGGGATGCGTTCACCGCGCAATTGCACGCCGAGTTTGGGGCGTGAAAAGCAGTTCAGCATGGATGAACCAACGCGGCTATCCAGTTCGATGAGTTGAACACCGTGTTGAGGTTGAGGAGCCGAGCGCCCTAAGGCACCGGGTCACGAGGCTCTCAACAAACCACATCGTCGTGAATTTCATCACCAACAACACCGGGCCCAAAGGCCCGGTGTTTTCAATTTCTCAAGGTGAATCCCATGACTGCAATCAGAAACCAATCGATTGACTGTTTTGCCTCAAGACCTGAAACGCTTCCATCGACAAATCAACACTCTGTGCCAATTACTGATCAGCCCCCAGACGCTGAAACAATTTCACTCACACTCCGGAGCCTTTATTTATGAACATGTCCTTCAGCGACGATTGGAGACAGTATTTCCGCCTGCTGCATGCGATCGAGCAAAAAGGTCCTCTTGTGAACAAGGCCAATGTCCAGTTCAAAATTGCCGGTTCACTCGGCATGCTCACTGACAAGGTTTTGCTAGGCCCACGGATTGACATGGCCTCGTCGCATAAACACGACCCCGAAAACCTTGTCTATTTCCGCTCGGGCATTGTCACCACCCTAGGAATTGGCCTCGCGGGGTTTGTCACGGCACTGGATCCCCAACCGAACTCCGATGCCTGGACCGTGAT
>JAGWVO010000543.1 GCA_018970845.1 Planctomycetota bacterium | reverse complement strand
AGAACACGACAAGGGGCGCGGCCACGCCGGGAGGATCGACCCGCCAGGCGCCGGGACCGCCCGTGAGGCCCCCGGGCAACTCCACCCGGCCATCGAAGTAGCGGCACCAGCCCCGCGCCTGGAGGATTCGCCGCGAGGCCTCGAGGTAGCCCGGCACATCCAGCCGGGCGGCCCCGGGCATCACCATGCCTCCCAACGGAGCATCGATGCCCGGGGGCAAGTCTCCGGGTGCGAGGTCGCGCCACAGGTGTCCGGGCAAGGTGTTCCGCTTGTTGGCCCAGAAACCGGCCTCCCTGTCGTTCTCGATCAGCCGGGTCATCGGCAATTCGCGCACCAGGGATGTACCCGAGTCTCTTTCCAAGGCGGCGTAGTGAGCCCGAGAAGCCGGCCAAAACTCCTCGTACCCCCATGACACGACGAAGCGTTGCCCGGCTATCGGCGTGACCAGGCCGGCGGCGACGCGCGAACTCGTTGCCGGCGCGGCCGGGTCGATCAGCACGGAACGCTTGCCGTGGCGCGCCAGGGCCCACGCCAGCGCCGTGCCGGCGAGTCCCCCACCAATGATCACGGCATCCGCCAACATGGCTGGCTTCCCGGGCCGTCAGGCCCCGTTGGCGGACAACCCCGCCGTGTCCTAGCTTAGCTTGATCCAGGATCCCACCCGTGCCGGAGTCTTAGCATGCCCGCTCGCGCCTTGTGTTCGCTCATGTTGTGCCTTGGTTTCGGCGGCGTCGCCGCCGCGGCTGGCAAGTTGGAGGCGCTGATTGAGAACAGCCCCGAACTGGCCATGCCCTTCGGCATCGACTTCATGGCCGACGGCACGCTCGTGGTGGCCGACTTCGCGCGCAGCAACATCGTGCTGGTGACTCCCGCGGGCAAGGCCCGGGTGCTCGCCGGGGGCGGCAAGAAGGGAAGCAAGGATGGCAAGGGAACCGAGGCCCTGTTCAACGGCCCCCACAACGCCGTGGTCCGCCCCGACGGGAAAATCATCGTCGGCGACAGCTTCAACCACCTCATCAAGGCCGTGGATCCCGCCGACGGCGGCACGACCACCATCTCGGGCGGCGAGAAGGGCTTCGCCGGCGACGGGATGGCGGCAACGCAAGCGCGTTACAACGACACCTACCATGTCGCCTTCAAGGGCGCCGGGCTCCTGGTCGCCGACCTTGGCAACAGGCGCGTCCGACTCATGGGCGACACGGTTTCCACGGTGGCCGGCAACGGCGCCCGCGGCGCCCCCAAGGACGGTTCCAAGGCCACCGAGGCGCCACTGGTCGACCCGCGGGCCTGCGCCGCGGATTCCCAGGGCAACCTCTACATCCTCGAAAGGGGAGGCAACGCGCTGCGCGTGGTGGATTCGAAGGGGATCATCCGCACCGTCGTCGGCACCGGCAAGGCCGGCCCGGTCACCGAGGGGCCCGGCGCCTCGTGCACGCTCAACAGCCCCAAATTCCTCTGGGTGGAAAAGAATGGCAATGTCCTCATCGCCGATTCATCCAACCACGCCATCAGGCGCTACCATCCCGCCACGGGAATGGTGACCACGGTTGCGGGCACCGGCAAGCCCGGCAAGGGCCCGGCGGGTGGAGACCCACTCGCCACCGCGCTCAAGCATCCCCATGGCGTCGCCGTCGACGCCGGAGGAACCCTCTACATTTCCGACAGCGAGAACGGGCGCATCCTCAAGCTGGCGCCCTGACGGGCCAAGGGCCGTCAGTCGAAAACCACCGTCTTGCGGTCGTACACGAGGATCCGGTGCGACAGGTGCCACCGGAGCGCCCGGGAAAGCACGATCTTCTCGAGGTCGCGGCCCTTCTCAAGCAGGTCGCCGATCGCGTCGCGGTGCGAGATGCGCACGACATCCTGGTCGATGATCGGCCCCTCGTCGAGGTCGTCGGTGACATAGTGGCTGGTGGCGCCGATGAGCTTCACTCCCCGTTCGAAGGCGCGGTGATAAGGCTTGGCGCCGATGAACGCCGGCAGGAACGAGTGGTGCACATTGATGATCCGCCTCGGATACCGCGCCACGAAGTCGGGCGAAAGAACCTGCATGTAGCGGGCCAGCACGACCAGGTCGATCTTGTGCTCCTCGAGCAGCGCCATCTGGCGGCGTTCGGCGGCGGGCTTGCCCCCCTGCTCCACCTTCACCATGTGGAACGGAATGCCGTAAAAGTCGGTCCAACGCCTGCCCAGTTCGTGGTTGCCGATGACCAGCGGAATCTCGCAGGCCAACTCGCCCGACTGGTGCCTGTACAGCAAATCGACCAGGCAATGCAGGTGCTGGGAGACGAAAAGCGCGACCCTCAGGGGCCTGTCCGACCTTTCCAGCCGCCAGCGCATGG
>JAGWVO010000542.1 GCA_018970845.1 Planctomycetota bacterium | reverse complement strand
CTTCTTCTGCTTGAGGTCGATGAACGAAAGGAAGCCCTCCCCGGCGCCGCCGGCGGCCAGCAGGATGTCGCCACCGGGGTGAAATTCGAGATGCTCCACGAGGCCCTTCTTGCCCTCGGTGATGAAGTCGTGAACCTTCTCCCCCTTGTCGCCCTTGGCCCAGCGGAAGATTTCAACCCGGCCATCGGCCTCGAGGTGGTCGATGTTGCCGATCTTTCCGGTGCCGCCAATGGCCAGCAGCGAACCGTCGGGTGAGAAAGCGACCGAGCGGGGTCCGCCGATCGAGTGCCTGCGGGCGTTGGGATCCCAAGTGTACATGACCGGCACGGCCAGCGTGGCGGCTTTCTTGCCGCTGGAGGCCTCCCAGACAACCACATGGCCGGTCTTGTCGGCCGTGGCCAGGAACTTGCCGTCCGCCGAAAAGGCGCAGGCGTAGAGCATCGAGCGGAATCCCTGCGGGGTGAGGGGTTGGTGTTCGCCCGTGATCTCGCGGATTTTCCTGCCGTCGGCCACATTCCAGAAGCGGATGGCCATGTCGTCGGCCACGCTGACAGCGGTGGCGCGGTCGGGGGATATCGCCACCTTGCGGACCGCGCGGCCATGCGCCGGCAGATCACGGATCCGCTCGCCCGTGGAGGCCTTGGTCCAAATCAGCTTGCCGTCATATCCGCCGGAGATGATCGAGTCGCCGGCCAAGGCGAGCGTGGTGATGTAGGTCTCATGGGCCGACTGCAAGGTGCGGCTTTCGGGCTTGGCGGCGTCGATGTCGATTTCGTGGATCTTGAAATCGGATCCGCCGACGAAGGCCTTCGATGTTCCAGGCACCCTGGCCACGCCGAAGAGAATGTCGGGGCGGCTGATGTTCTTCTCGAGCTTGATGGCGGACACATTCATGGCGGTTCCCCCGGATCAGGCCAAGACTTCCTTGACGGGCTCGGTTCCCGGGTCCGTCAGCGGCACGGGGCGGGATCCGAGGTGATAGTTTTTCTGAGGGTTGATCCCCAAGGCCTTGTAGATGGTGGCGAAGAGCCTCGCGGCGCCGATCTCGCCCTCGGCCACCTTGTCTCCCCGGTCATCAGTCTTGCCATAGACGGAGCCGCCAATGACGCCGCAGCCGGAGAGCGAGCAGCTCCAGGCCGACGCGAAGTGGTCGCGTCCAAGGCTGGCGTTGATGTTCGGCGTGCGGCCGAATTCCGACAGGGTGATCACAAGGGTGTCCTTGAGCATGCCCCGCTGGCCGAGGTCGTCAAGCAGGGTGGCCATCACATGGTCGAGTTCGGGGACCATTTCCTGGTGCGTCTCGAAGTTCTGGCCGTGGCTGTCCCACCACGCGCGACCGACCCGGACGAACGGAACGCCGGCCTCAACAAGGCGGCGCGCGATGAGGGCCTGTTCGCCAAACTGGGTTGGGCCGTAGGCTTCGCGTGTTTTCGCCGATTCGTTGGAAAGGTCGAACAGTTTCTGGCTTTCCATCAATCCGCCGACGCGGGCGAACGCCTGCTGGTGGCTGCCCAGGGCGGCGGAAACGCGTCCCTTCTCGAAAGCCCTGCTCCACGATTCCCGCAAGGCCATGCGGTCGGCGAAATCGGATGCCGAGATGGTTTCGAGGCGGCTGAGGTTTTCCGGCGTGGTTCCCTTGTGGAGTTGCATGGGGCCGAAGCGCGCGCCAAGGAAACCGGCGCCCGTTCCGGAAAAGCCCTGCCCCTCGGACTGAAGGTAGAAGGAGACATAGTCGGGAACCTTGCTTTCGGAGTCGCCCAGTTCCCTGGCCAGCACGGAACCCATGTCGGGGTAGCGGACGGAGGCCTCGTCGCGGCGGCCGCGCATCATCAGTTCGGCGCCGCCGCCATGGTCGGCGTTCCTCGTGTTGAGCGAACGGATGATGCAGGTGTCCTTGAGCCGGGCCGCCATGCGCGGCATCAGTTCGGAAACGCGCAGCCCGGAGGTGGATGTCTGGATCGACCTGAAGGGGCCGCCGGTGACGGCGCCCGGCTTGGGGTCGAAGGTTTCAAACTGGCTGGCTCCGCCCGCGAGCCAGAGCAGGATCACGCGCTTGCCTCGCTTGGCGACCTCGCCGGCCAAGGCGCTTGATCCGGAGGCCATGGCCGTGATTCCCGAGGCCGCGGCGGCGCCGAGGAATTGCCGGCGTGAGGCGGCGTGTTCGGAAGGGGTGCATGATCCGGGTTGGTTGGACATGTCTGGGCTCCCTCGCGCTTCTAGTAGTTGAACCTGAATTCGGGGCTGGCCATCAGCGACCAGATGACCTGGCGACAGGCTTCCTTCGGATCGCCCGGGTGGCGCTTGATGTAATTCGCGATGAACGAAACCTCGTCGGCAACGGCG
>JAGWVO010000541.1 GCA_018970845.1 Planctomycetota bacterium | reverse complement strand
GGCATCAGGTCGGGAGTGAACTGCACCCGCTTGAATGCCAGTTCCATGATTTGGCTGATGCTGCTGACAACCAGCGTTTTTGCCAGCCCGGGCACGCCAATCAGCAGGCAATGTCCCCGGGTGAAGACAGCGGCGAGAATCTGCTCGATCACGCCGGCCTGGCCGACAATCACCTTGCGGAGCTGCTCCATCATCTCCTGCCGGGACTGGGCGAACTGCTGGAGGTATTCGGTGATCTTGTCGGAACTCACGGCCGGAGCACCCCTCGAAAGAAAAAGAGATTGGCGTCATTCTATGGGAAAAGGCTTGATGATCCCCCCCGCGCGACGGTTCCATGGGAGGACGGCTCCAACAATCGACTAGGGATGAATCGGGGAGAGGATGCGGTCATGAGCCTCGATGGAGCCAGCAAGCCGGCCTGGAGCTACTGGCAGCTCAATCCCCGATTTTACCGTCGCCCCCGGCGCCCCCCGAATTACCAAGAGCTTTACTGGATCGTCGGGTTTGAGGTCTTGGCCACCATGGCCCTGGGAATCGGGGTTTACCTCTTTTCCATCGCCCCGGGCATGGAACAGCACAGGCGAAGGATGGAAATTTACCTGAAGCTGCGGGATATTCAGGGTCCGGCCCCTTCAACTGAAGACCGCGCGCGCTAAGGCGGGGCTTGCCCCCGGAAAGGCCTGACAATGCTGCTGACGCTGATCCTCGCCACCATCGCCCCTTCGCAGGGCCCGTCGGATAACCCCGCCGTCAACCGGCTTGTCGAGGCGATCCGAAAACCGAACAAGTCCATCGCGCGCGAGGTGCTTGCCAACGGCCTGGAGGTTTACATCGTGCCGGTTGAAAAGGCCAGCACCGTGACGACCATGCTGGTGTACCGCGTTGGCAGCGCCGACGAGAAACTCGACCAGACCGGCCTGTCCCATTACCTCGAACACCTCATGTTCAAGGGCACCGCCAAGCTCATGCCGGGAGACATCGACCGCGTCACCCTGCGCAACGGAGGCGCCAACAACGCCTTCACCTCGGAGGACATCACCGCCTACCACTTCGACTTTTCCGCCGATCGCTGGGAGGAGGCGCTCAAGATCGAGGCCGACCGGATGCGCAATCTCGTGATCGATGACAAGCACGAATTCGAGCAGGAAAAGGGAGCGGTGATCGAGGAGTTGAACCGGGGCGAGGATGAGCCTTGGGATCTGGAATCCAAGGCGCTGCTGCCGCACCTGTTTGGAAAAACCGGGCCCTATGGCCATCCGGTGATCGGTGAAAAGTCGCATGTGCGCGCGGCGACGGCGGCGATCATCAAGGCGCACCACGACCGCTGGTACCACCCCAACAACGCCGTGTTGGTGGTGGCCGGCGGAGTAGAAACCGCCACGGCGCTCGGACTTGTCAGGAAACATCTCGGCGCGATTCCCAGGGCCGTCCTGCCCGAGCGCCCCTCGCCGCCCAAGGAACTGCCAAAGCTTCCCGTCCGGCAGGAAATGCCATCCAAGTTCGATGTCGTGAGGCTGGCGCTGGCCTACCGCACGGTGCCGGCGGGACATCCCGACGAGGCGCCGATCGACTTCCTTTCGATCCTCCTGGCCGAGGGACGGACATCCCGCCTTCATACCCGGCTTGTCGAGGAGGATGGACTCGCGTCTGAAATCTCATCGGCACACACGGCGGGTCGGCATCCCGGATGGATGCAAGTGGATGTTGAACTGCTTCCCGATTCGGACATCAAGGAGACCGAACAAGCCCTGTTCGAGGAGATCGACAGCCTGCGGGACAAGGCCCCAACCATGGCGGAAACCGAAAGGGTTAGGAGGAAAATCCTCGCCTCACTCGTTTTCGAGCAATCCACTGTGCATGGCAGGGCGCAAGGCGTGGCGATCGGGGTGATGCAGGGGGGAATGGCCCGGCTGGATGCCTACATCGACTCGGTGGCGCGGGTGACCCCCGCAGACCTGCTCCGCGCGGCAAAAACCTACCTGGCGGACGACCGCCGGGCGATGATCGTCTCGAAACCCGGCATGGCGGCGGCCTTCCAAGCGGCGCCCGGCGCCCGCCGCGCCAAATCCGCCAAGGCCCGCGCCCTGGCCGGGTCGTCCCCCCAGGCCAACCCGCTGGATGGCGCCCGGAGGATAGTCCTGCCGAACGGCATCGTGGCCTTGCTTCTGGAGCGGAAAGGCTTGCCGGTGATCGCCGCGGAGGCCCGCTGGCGTGAACTAAGGCGGCATGAACCCGGGTCGAAAGCCGGCTTGGCGATGCTCACGAGTTACCTGCTGGAGGAAGGTTCCGACGGAAGAACGGGTATCCAGTTCGCCTCCGACATTGAGGACATGGGGGCTTCCATTTCC
>JAGWVO010000540.1 GCA_018970845.1 Planctomycetota bacterium | reverse complement strand
GGGGGAGGGTGGGAGACACCCCGCGAGGCTACGGGCGCGGGCGTCGATGCGCACCCGCCTGCGCGGGCGACACCACCCCGATCTCATCAAGCGCGCGACTCCAGTCGGTGCCGCCATCCCCCGGCCCCTCCACCACCTCAAGCACCCTCCGCGCGCCGGGCCCGGACTCGAGCAGGTGGACGAACAGCTCCGCCATGTCACCGCGCGAGACCCGCGTCCGGATTGACAGGGGTTGGTCCCCCGTGGACAGCACCACGGGCCGGCGCCCGGGCGGCGAATCGGTCAGCATCCCTGCCCGAACGATCACATACGGGAATCCGCTCGCGGCAATCGCCTCCTCCGCCTTCCGCCGCCACACAAGCGTGTTGCCTTTGATCCGGTTCAGCACCCACCCCATGAACGATGGCCGGTTCACCCCGAGCGCCGTCATGTACAGCACCTGGCCGCTAAACCCGTCGCCCTGTGCCGCGGCGAGCGCCGCCCGAACCCCGTCGTACTCCACCGCCTTGATGACCCGTTCGCCCGCCGGTCGCTGGGTCACTCCCGCCGTGAACACCAACGCATCCATCCCCGAAGCCGCTCCCCGCAGCGTCTCGGGCTGCGTCAGGTCGCCGACCACCACGTCGATCCCCGACGGCAGCCCCGCACGCCTAGCCGCATCGCGCATCACCGCGCGCACCTGGTGCCCCCGCGCCACCAGCCGCTTCGCGAGCAGCGCTCCAGTCCCCCGTGTGCCACCGTACAGCAGGATGCGACTCGCCATCTCGATACCCTCCTCGCTCAGGTCGCCAGGGCCGAGCACCCGGCGCGCTCGGCACTGCTCTTTGGTGAGACTAGACTCATTGCTTCTGTTGTGGAAGTGATTACCTTCTTGTGAACTAGTTTCCTGTAGGAAATCATTGGACAAGGATACCCTCTTCCGCCTTCCCTTCTGCCCTATCGAACGAACCCTCCGGGTCCTCGATACCAAGTGGACCGCGCTCCTCATGCGCGACCTCCTTGGCGGAACCCGGCGGTTCAGCGAACTCAGGCGGTCGCTCGAGGGAATCAGTCCCAAGACGCTTACCGGGCGCCTGCGTACTCTCGAGGAGCAAGGCATCGTGCACCGTACCATCCACGCCGAGGTTCCGCCGCGGGTGGAGTACACGCTGACCGACTACGGGCAGACGCTACGGCCAGTCCTCGAGGCCATGGCGGCGTGGGGCATCCGTGATGCCGAACGCGAGGCCGAGCGTTCCGCCGATCCCGAGAAGCCACGCGACAACGCGACCCTCCCGCTCACCGCAGAACTGACCTCCCCCCACAAAGCGACGACAGCGGTCAGTTGAGGCACGCAGTTTCTCGGGATCACCCCGGCCACGCCGGGAGGATCCGAGATGAAGCAGTCGCAGTTCAGCGAGGAGTAGATCGCGTACGCGCTCCGCCAGGTGGAGGGCGGCACCCCGGTGGCCGACGTGTGCCGCCAGATCGGGGTGAGCGAGGCGACGTTCTAGTTCTGGAAGAAGCAGTACGCCCACCTGGGCGTCGCCGAGGTGCGCCGGATGCGCCAGCTCGAGGAGGAGACCAAGCGACTGAAAGCGCTCGTGGCCGACCTGTCCCTCGACAAGCACATGTTGACGGAGGCGCTCCGAAAGAATGTCTGAGGCCGGCGCGCCGCCGGGAGCTGGCCGAGTGGCTCATTGCCACCTTCGGCGTGCCAGTCATCCGGGCGTGCACGTTGGCCGCCTTCAGCCGAGCCGCGTGTTACCGGCCGAGCACCGCCCGGGACCAGGCCGCGCTGCGCGCCCGCATTCGCGAGCTGGCGATGGCGCGGCCGCGGTTTGGGTTTCAGCGCATCTGGGTGCTCCTGCGCCGGGAAGGCTGGCCGGTGAATCTCAAGCGCGTCCGGCGGCTCTATCGGCTTGAGGGGCTGCAGCTCCGGCTGCGGGTCCGGCGGCGCAAGCATCGGGCACTGCACCGGGGGCCGGCCCCGGTCCCGACCGGGCCGGCACAGCGCTGGAGCATGGACTTCGTGCACGACGCGATGGCGGATGGCCGGCAATCTCGCATCGTGACGGTGGTGGATCAGTGGAGTCGCCAGCGCCCGATGCTGGAGGTGGGGTTTCGCATGAACGGCACGACGGTCTGGCACGCCCTGGATGCGGCCATCGTGACGTACGGCACGCCGGTGTCGATCACGTGCGATCACGGGACGGAGTTCATGTCGCGCGTGCTCGAGGACTGGGCCTACACGCACGGCGTCCAGCTCGATTGCACGCGGCCCGGGAAGCCCACCGATAACCGCGACATCGAATCGTTCAACGGCAAGTTGCGGGACGAGTGCCTGAACGTCACGCCGTTCGCGGACCTCA
>JAGWVO010000539.1 GCA_018970845.1 Planctomycetota bacterium | reverse complement strand
CTCGGCGCCCATGGCCTTAGCCGTGACCAGGGCCTCCCGCGCCACGGGAATGTCGCCCGTTCCGGCGGTGAGGACAAGCACCCGGCCGGTCGCCTTTCTCGGGGAGGCGGGCAGCCAGAATGTCCGCGCGACCGGATCGTGCTCGCCGGCCGGCAGCGCCAGGGCCAACGGCTCCACGGCCTCGGCGGGCAGGCGGGTGACCAGGCAGTCCTGCCCGGCGGCGGCCAGGCGGGTTGCCGCGCCCACGATCCACTCCGGGGTTTTTCCCTGGCCGAGAATCACCTCGGGAAAGCCGCAGCGGGCCTGCCGGGCCAGGTCGAGCCTGGCATACCCCAATTCGGCGGTGCCGGTTCCCGACTCGACGAGGGCGACAATCGACTCGGCATCGAGTTGTCCCTGCCGGAATCGGTTCAAGGCTTCCAGCAACTGTTGGCGATCGGTCATGGCCTTCCCCGCGGGAGGATCAGGAGGCGATTTCACGGACGGCTGATATCAAGGCATCGATGTCGGCCTCGGTATTGAACGGGCCGGGGCTGGCGCGCACAAGCCCTTCGGGCGCGGTGCCGATGGCCTTGTGGACATAGGGGGCGCAGTGGAGACCCGGCCTGACGGCGATGTCGAAGCTGGAATCGAGGATGCCGCCGACATCGGCCACCGGCACGGTCTCGAGGCGGAACGGCACGGTGGCCACCCGCCGGGACCAGTCGTCGGTGCCGAACACCTCCACGCCGGGAATCCCACCCAAGCCGGCAACGAGCCTCCGGGCCAGGGCGACCTCATGATCGTGAATGGCCTGCAGGCCCTTCTCGGCCAGCCATTTCAACCCCGCCACCAGGCCGGCGACGCCAAGAACATTCGGGGTGCCTCCCTCCAGGTGGTAGGGATAGAGCGCGGGCTGGGTTTCGCTTGAGGAATCTCCGCCGGTGCCCCCCTCGCGCCAGGGCTTCGGATTTTGTCCGGGAGCGACATAAAGCGCCCCCGTGCCCACCGGGCCGAACAGGCCCTTGTGTCCCGCCATCGCCAACAGGTCGATCTTCGACCTTGAGACATCGATCGGCAGAACGCCGGCGGTCTGGGCCGCGTCGACCAGGAAGGCCGCGCCCCGGTCGCGCGCCAGGGCGCCGATCTCGTCGATCGGCTGAACCGTGCCGAGGACATTGCTGGCGTGGGTGATGGCGACAAGGCGGGCGGAGCGCGCGAGCGCCTTCTCCAACTGGTCGAGCCTGAGGAGTCCTTTTTCGTCGGCCTCCACCCGGGTAAGGGTGATTTCCCCGGCGAGTTCCATCGCGCGCAGCGGCCTGCTGATGGAGTTGTGCTCCAGCGTGGAGGTGACGACATGGTCTCCCCGCCGCACGATGCCCTTGATGGCGATGTTGAGGGCGTCGGTGCAGTTGAGGGTGAGGATCCAGCGGTCGGGCGAGGCGCCGCCGAAGAACTGGTTGAGCCGGTGCCGGGCGTCGTCGAGGACGCGCTCGGCGGCGAGCGACATGCGGTGGCCGGCACGCCCGGGATTGGCCATCTCCTCGCGGGCGAACCGGTCAAGGGCCCGATAAACAGGCTCGGGCTTGGGATGGCTCGTGGCGGCGTTGTCCAGGTAGGTGGTCATGGGCTGGTGGGCGCGGACCTCAGTGCCCGATGTATCGGGCATAGAGCGTCAGGGCGCGATCCTCCTCGTGGGTGCCCTTGATGATGGCGCGTCCGTCGGGGAAGACGGTGAACTCGCAGTCGTCCGCGTTGAAGCGCAGCAGGAACTTGGAAAGGTGGACCTCCGAGACGGCGCGAAGGGCGGAGGCCATGGCCGGAAGGTCGAGCCGGGAGGGCGACGCTGGCACCACCTGCACGGCGTTGCGTCCGCAGAGGCTGGTGGTCTGCACGCCCTGGGCGCCCTCGAGCCAATCGAAGTTGCGCCGCTTGCAGCACGGGCAGTCGCGCACCTCGAGGAGGCGGGCGATCTTCACCTTGCGGAGCGTGTTCTCCCAGCAGTCGACATAGGCCAGTTCGCGGTTGATGGTCTCGGGCTTGCCGACGAGGATCTTGATCGCCTCGGTGGCCTGGAAGTTGGCGATGATCGAGATGATGGGGGCCAGGACGCCGGCGGTGTCGCAGTTGGCGGCCTCGCCGGGGCCGGGCGCCGCCTCGAAGACGCACCTCAGGCATGGGGTCTTGCCCGGGATGATGGTCATGGTCTGGCCGTGGCTGCCGATGCAGCCGCCATGCACCCAGGGCTTGCCGTCGCGCACGCAGACATCGTTGATGAGATAGCGGATCTCGAAATTGTCGGATCCGTCGAGGACCAGGTCGACATCGGCGGAGAGCGCGCCGATGTTCGAGCGGTCGATGTGGGCCACGAC